>JAGPDK010000059.1 GCA_018057605.1 Kofleriaceae bacterium
GGTCTGCTCTGGATACCGAACGGTTGTGCCTGTGAGTACTTCAGCCATCGAGTCTGCAACCCTGGTCGACGTCACGGTAGAACCGGCCGCCACGCCGGCACTTACGATCGCCGAAAATGTTGCCGGGATATTCGCACTCGCACCAAAGCCATGGAGTTGCACCACGGTAACCGCGGTGGTTTGCATTACGGCGGCGGTAGCGACATGCATCGGATGGGATTCATTGTGCGCCGGATCGGCGGGGTTTTCGCCGTTCGATGCGCTGGTATTGCTCTGGTACCGATGCGAACTATTGCCAAACAGCGCGTGCTCGCGCCCACCGGCATCGGCCAAAAATGCCGCGACCGCTATCGCGCCGGTGCCAATATCAAAATACACGTGCGGGGCTTCGAGCAAGATGCTCCGCACCGCCGGGCTGCCTGCACGAAACAAATAAACGCCTCGGCCACGACGATGCGCAGCGTCTTCGCGCAACAACCAAAGCTCGATTGAATTGACCTCAACATGCTTCACTTCAAAGCCGATGCGCGCGCTTGACCGCGCCAGCGCGGAATAGTTTACGGCAGTCACGCCCTGCCACATCGTTACGATCACTTGCTGAAAAACTGCCTGCTCCGATGCTGCCATTGCTTCATATGCGGCGTCCGGCGTGGCGGGGAACATCGCATTGCGCAACACCGTGAGCGTCACCGTGTCAGCTTGCGGAAGCTGTTGCGCCGCGCCAACGCTACTATCAAATTCGGCAGCAACGCTGACCGTGTCGACTTCATCGGTGGGTTCCAGCGATGAGGCGCAGCCAACGACGATGCAGCAACATGCGGTCAGTAATTGGGTACGCATACCAAGGGTAATTGCAGCCGCCGGGCCAAGCTCGCGACGGGAAGGTTCGCTGCTGATGCGCGGCTGGCGCGCTAGCCAGCGTGCCAACGACCCTTGCGTTGTGCCATATCGGCGATTTGTGCCAAAAGCGATGGCATCGATTCATTGTGAAACTGAGGATCGCAGGCAGTTGTGCGGCGCGCATGATGGCGTAGCGGTCGCCGGGGTGGCTAACGTTGGCCGAAACGAAATAACGGCCCAAGTGGGCCGTGGTGCCGGTGATCAAACGCCTGCAACCGCGCCGCGGCATGGCGCCGAGGCGCACCAGGTCACGCCGCAGCGCTGGCGAAACGTTGTAACTCGTCGAGAGCGATGTGCAGATGTGAATGAATCCGTGCGAGGTGCGCGAGCAGCACGTCAACGGTAGTAGCCGACGATGATTTCTCCAAAAGCAAACAAGCTTCAGCGACGTCACGTAAGCCAATATTGAGCGCCGACGAGCGGAGGACGTGCGCCGCGCGCGATATTTCCATAAAGTCACAGCTCAACACCGCGTTTTCAATCTTGGCGATGCGCAGCGGTGCATCGTCGATGAAGTGCACAACAATTTGCAACACCAGATCATCTCCGACATCTTGAGCTAAGTCAGCCAGCCGCGCGTTCGGCGCTGGTGGTCGAGCGGCCGCGTGCCGTTGCGATAGCCGCAACTGTGCGGCCTGCAATGCGGTTTTCAGTTCGCCCACTTTAACCGGCTTCGCAACATACAGCTCGCAACCAGCACGGGCGCAATCATCGCGATCGGCCGGCGACACATTCGCCGTCATCGAAATGAGAATCGGCCGGGTCGCAATTGGAAACTTCGCAACGATCCGGCGCGCTGCTTCAAGGCCGTCCATCTCGGGCATTTGCACGTCGAGAAAAACCACGTCATAGCTTTTTTGTTCCAAGGCAACCAACGCTTCAACGCCATTGCTCACGACGTCGGGCTTGCAGCCGTATTTGCTCAGCAGCGCGACCGCCACTTTTTGATTTACCACATTGTCCTCAGCGACCAGCACGCGCATCCATGCCAGGTCAAACGGTTGCGAAATGGCACTATTGCTTTCGCTAAACGGTGCGGCCGCCACGGCGGAGGTACCCCAAGAACCCACGGCGGCCACCAATTGCGCAGTCCGCACGGGCTTCGAAACGATCACAACGTTGTTGCCGTACAGCTTGGCTTTCGCGACTACCGGGTGCCAAACCGATCGCCGAGCTTTCGCCACCATTAGCACCGTAGGCTGATGAGGGCGGCATACCAGGCTCTCCAGATTTGCAGCCAACTCATCAATCACGACAACATCGACGTTGGCGTCATCGAGGCGCGCCCCGGCCTGCACCAAGATGCTGGAAATCTGCGCGTGGCCCGGCCCATATGGATGCACGACCCGGGCAGCCACGCCGGTTAACGCGCGAACCGAGGCATCTTGGTGCACGTGGCTGAGTGCAAGCGGCACTTCAAAAAAGAACGTGGTGCCCTGCCCTTCAACGCTAGTAAAATCAATCGTGCCCTTCATCGAGCTGATGAGCTTGCGGCAAATTGCCAAGCCTAGCCCGGTGCCTCCGAACTGCCGCGTGGTGGATGCGTCGACTTGGGTAAACGGCGTAAATAGCTGGCTTGCGCGCTGCGCTGGAATGCCGATGCCGGTATCCGATACTTCAACGCGCAACATGGTGACACCGCCGACGATCCGGGTATCAACCGCGACCATCACGTGACCTTGCGCGGTAAATTTGAGCGCATTGGCGGCGAGATTAACCAACACTTGGCGTAACCGACAGGCGTCGCCGACCATGGTCTTCGGCACCGCTTCGCCTATCTGCAACATAAGTTCGACGTGCAGTGCTTTGGGCGAGGTGGCCACCAAATCCAGCGCACCTTCGACAACTTCGGCAATCGAAAACTCCGCTTCTTCGAGAGCGAAATTGTCATTTTCAACTTTCGAAAAATCCAAAATCTCATTGATCAGCGTTAACAACGTGTCGCCGCTAGCGCGAATGGTTTCGACAAAATCGCGCTGCTCAGGGTTGAGTGAGGTCTCCAATAACAGGCCTGTGAGCGCAATCACCGCGTTCATGGGCGTCCGAATTTCGTGCGACATGTTGGCTAAGAACATATCTTTGGTGGTGAGAGCCGATTCAGCACGTTTGGCCGCGGTGCGTAGTCCTTCTTCGAACTCACGTTTTAATGTGATGTCGGTCATCGTGCCCGCAACACCCTCAATGCGCCGGCCCAACGTCGCAGTCCGCAGCGCCAGTTCGACCCAGGTTGCGGCACCCGCCGCGGTTTTCACGCGCACTGCAATCCGCGCTTGCTGACGGCGGCCGATCAAAAGCTCAGTCATGCACTCTTTGAGTGCTGGCACATCTTGCTCGTCGATCGAGCGATAGAACGAGTGGTGCATGGTGTCAGACATCGGCCAGCCAGTAAGGGTTGACCAGGCTTGATTGGCAAACACCCAACGCCCCGCGATGTCGATTTGAAAAATGACATCGGTGACGCGCTCGACGACATTACGCGATATGCCCTGCACGGTACTAAGACCTGGGCTAGGCTGTTGCGGCCGAATAACTGCAATCGTAATTTCACCGTGCGCATGATGCGTAAGGTGCCGCGTCTCGATCACGCAATCGTGGCGGTCGCCGTGGGCGCTTTGCAACCGCGCCCGTCCGGAGGTTATATCGCCCACAACATCTGCGATCGCTGCACCGCGCAGGCCTTCGGCGCCGCATCCCAGCAAGCGTTCGCAAGGCGGGTTGGCTTCGAGGATTGTGCCGCCGCTGTTCCAGACCAGGACGCAGTCTGTGATGAGTTGAAACAGTGTTACCAAATCCGAACAGTGGCTCGGTTCCGCCATGGCATGCGGTGCCAGGGACGGCGCACTACCACGGGCCCACCCAACCGGTGGCAGCGCCGTCGTCAACGCCGTATCAACGCCTGGCAGCGACGGAACAGCGCGAAATCCGCCACATCCATTTAGGGAGCCACTAGCGAGCGGGGACCAGGTTGCTTTTTTCATCGTACCTAAGCTAATCCATATTTCGTGCCAGCCTCGATAGGTGGCCCCGCGACGATACCCGCACCAACTTGGTTGCGCGCACCATCACCTAGCCGTTGCGAATTCATCGCGTGGCGGACATTCAAGTGATGCGTAGTCGCGCTGCAACGTCGGCCTGCACGGCAGCACCGCCACGCCGATCAGCGCTGATCTTGGCGAGCTTGTACAACCAGCGCGTGAGCACGGGTCGTTTGGCGTTGTGCGCGACATCGCCCAGAATACGCCACGCGATAGGTACCGAGGCCGTGAGTGGCCCCAGTGCGACCACCACCGCAGCGTGCTTGACCGCACGAAGCGCCAACTGGGCTTGCTGCGGACCAGGCAACGCCGCGAGCCCCGCAAACGCCGCCGCGCGAATGAGGTCGCAGTCACTGCGTAACACGGGCAACGTCCAAACTGTAGCGATGCGAGCGTGGCGTTCAAAAACATCGGCCGCCAACAACGCCGCCGCCCAATCACCCCGTTTGATCGCGAGTTCACAGCGGAACAGATCGCATTGCACCTGGGCCATGCCGAGGGCCACGGCATCCGTGGGTAGTTCGGCCGCGAGCGCATGGGCCTCCTCGAGCTGGCCTGCGGCAACCAACGCCCGACCGCGAAACGCGCGGGCCGCTATGCGACTCACATAGTCATCGGTATCATGTTCGGTGCGTGCGAGCAGCGTGATTGCGATTGCATATTCACCTGCGTGCATTTCACCTACCCCACGGTAGCAACGCAAGAATGACGCCTCCCATGATTTGGCTAACCCGAGCTTTTCACAGAGCTGTTCGCCGACCGCGTACGCGCTGCGCATTTGGGCCCACTCACCACAGCAGCCGTATAAGATGCCCAGCGCCGTCATGCCCACCGCTTCGGCGTAAGCGTCATGCTGTTTTCGCGCCCGGTTAATTGCGACGTCGGCAAATCGCCGACCCAGCGTGCCGTTGGTCAAGGCGATCAGATACGCCGCCGATAGCGCATGGGCGAGATTGATGTTAGCCGTATCATTGCTACGCCAAGCAACCCGCAGCATCCGCATCGCGTAGTCAAATGCCTCCAACGGGCGCGTTGTGGCTAACAACTTGGTGACCATGCGAAACGTCAACGATTCAACGGCATCATGCGGAGCTGCACCGCGCGGCTGCGCCAACCTACCTACGGCTTGCGCCGTGGCGGTGAACGCGGACGCAATCGAGCCACCTTTCATTACCTGACCATGTCGAGCAAGCACCGCACGCGCGAACGCCATGCCTTGCTCGATATCGCCGCCTTTGATATCGGTCTCAGCGGCATGGCGTAACCAAGCGATTCGATCCATCGGCGATTGCTCGGCCAACTCGCGAAACGCGAAGCCGGCGGCAGCTTGGTCGCCCGCGAGTTGCGCACTGCGGGCGATACCCAAGATTGCTTGATTTTCAAATTCGCTGCGTTCTGAAACCGGCACCTCACTTCGCGCAGCTTGACTTCTTGCGCGTGCAAACCAGAAACGGGCATTGGCGAACGCGAGTTGACGCAAGCCAATCTCGGCCGCCTGCAAGCACCACTGCGCACCTGTCAACGACGGCCCGGCCGCGCATAGTTGTGTTGCGATCAAGTGAGCGAATGCGGTGGGGCTATTTTTGGCGATATGCCAGTTCGCGATCCGGTTGTGCAAAGTGCGTTTTTGCGCATCGCGCATGCTGCGATAGACACTTACGCTAACGCTGGGATGGACGAAGTCATAGCCGGCCTGGCTGTCGATCGTGAGAGTGATTTGGATCAGCCTGGCATCGAGCAAGGCCCGAATCGCAGCATGCAAGGCAAGTGGCGCCAAATCAGTCAGCTCCGCGAGTTGGCCAAATTGCAAAGCGCTGGCGGCCCCGGCTAGATACAGGGCCACGACACGCGCGTGGTCGCCGAGCCGCGCAATGCGCATGAGCGTTGCATCTTGAATATCGATTTCGTCATCGGATAAGTCGCGTAACGCCGCTGGTGCCAAGATTGCTTCGGTCGCTACATCGGTTTGCAACATGCTCTCATCGGCGTACAGCTCCGTGAGCAAAGGACTGCCGGCGGCCAGCTCAACGACGCGCTGTTTGGCTGACGAGCTTGCGCAGGGCATCAACTCGGCCACCATGGCGCGTTGGTCGCTCGCTGTTAGCGGTGCGAGTTCAAGCACGGTACCGCCCACGCTTTGCACCAGCTCCAAGATATGCAAAGGCACGCCACCGCCCTGCACCGTGGTCACCGATGCGACCACCGTTAGGTTGCGTAACGGGTCCGCTAGAATCACCCGAATCAGCTCGATGCTATCTGAGTCAGCCCACTGCAATTCTTCAATCACCAAACTGCCGCGGCCGTTGGCCAACAACACATCGAGTAACACTGCAAAATCGCGATGCGCGGAATCTTTGGCAACGCGTGGGTCGACGAGTTGTTGCAACGGCGCTAGCGGCCCAAATGCTGGCTGCAAATTTGGGAACACCGCCTGCAGTGCTGCCGAAGCATGATAGTCAATGGGTAAGCCACCCTCGGCGATGCTGCATGCAATGTCGTCGACAATTGCGTCGAACGCACGGTACGGCACATGTTCGTTATCCTTACAGCGGCCACGCCACGACATTAGCGTGGCGCGGCATTCGGCCACTGCTTGGCGCAATAACGTAGCCTTGCCAAGCCCAGCGGTGCCAATCAGCAACACCATATTGCAGCTTCGCGCAGGCAGTTCAACGGGCCGCGCGCCAAGGCTGACGCCGCCCTGCATCAGTGTTGCGAGTTGCGCAAGTTCGGCACCGCGACCGATGAAGCGCGGCGCAAAATCCCGCGGTGTGGATTTGGTGGGGTGTTGGGGTTTTGCGCCAAGGCGCATCACCACATCGTCGGCCGTCGGCCGTTTGTCGTCGTCGAAGTTGAGCAGATCGGCGATCAAATCATCAAGGTGTACAGGGATTTCAGGCTGAAGCGAGGAAACCCGTGGCGCAACACCGGCCTGCATTTGCGCGCGTTGCACGTCGACCAGTGATCCGTCGAACGGGACACGCCCGGTGCACATCCGAAAGGCAAGCACGCCCAAGCCGTAGAGATCGATCGACGATCCAAGCGAAAATCGCGCGACATATTCAGGAGCTAAGTACGGCACGGTGCCGGTGAGTTGGCCGATGCCTTCGACGGTGCTTATGAGCCGACGATCCGTGGGCTGCATGGCCCGTGCGCCCAGCGCGACACCGAAATCCAAAAGTTTTGCCACACCATTACGGTTGACCAAAACATTGCCGGGCTTCACATCGCGATGAATCACGCCACGGACGTGGAGATAATGCAGCGCCTGCGCGATCTCGAGTACCACCTTCTCGACGCGCGCATAGTCAACGGCGTCACGCGTCGCCGACCGCACCCAGCTGAGCGTCGAAACACCTTCGACGTATTCCATCGAAAAAAAACAGCGCTCGCGTTCCGCCACGAGATCAAAGAACTCGACCAAATTCGGATGGCGCATGGCTCCGACGAGGCGAAATTCGCGCTTGAGCCACAGCATGTCATGCACCTGCCGGGACGACTGAACCTTCAGAGCGACCGCAATATCACGTTGAAGATCGTGTCCCAAATACACCACGCCCATGCCGCCCCGGCCAATCTCCCGCACAACGCGATAGCGCTCGCCAGCGTCGAATTCCATGATGGCGCCTCCCCCTAAACCAATATTTCGTTCAATTTGAACGATAAATATTACGAGAATTTCTTGCTCGCGTCAAATGGTAAGGCCCAGCGGGCTCCAGGCCGATGCCAAGCACGATCGGCACCAAGGTCGCGCGCGTAGTTTGACCTCGGTGATGGTCCAGCGGGCCGGCACTGTGCCAGCTCGATACGGTCGTTGTGCCACTTGAGTACGGCGTAACGATAGCCACGCTGGTGATTCAACCAAACTGCCTCAGTCTGGAACACACCGGCACGGCTGCTGCTGTTCACACCAGCTAACCACGGCACAAGATTTGCTGAGCTTGCAACCATGGAAAGCACAACGAACAGCCCTCATCCCGTCGCGCTTGCCGACTTGGTACTTGCCGCGATGGTGCAAGGCGGAGTTCGGGCAACGTTTCTTAACCCGATCAACGACACCGAAACCTACGCACTGACGTTCGAGAAATCGAATCATCAAGTGTCGGCGTTGCAGCTTGAAACCGGCCGCGCAGCGGCGTTGGTCGCACGCTTGGCAGTGCTGGCCAAGCTTGATCTCACCATGCCGCATGTCACCACCGGGGTGATTCCGGTGCGCAGCGGCGATCGTTGCGCCAATGTACTCGCAACGCTGCGGCCCGGGCACAATATGTCCATTGACCTCATTGCAGTGCCAGTTCGTAAACCCGGCCAGCAAGAACCAACCGAAGGTGGGCAGCGTTTGATCACCGGCCAAGTCATTGGCCACTACCAGGTGCTCGCGTGCATCGGCGAAGGCGGGATGGGGCAAGTGTACCGGGTCCGACACGTTTCCATCGGTCGCGAGTATGCGTTGAAGATTTTGCGCTCGGGCAGCGCCGACCAAGCCGCGGTTTCAGCGCAATTTCTGCAAGAAGCGTGCGCCGCCGCGCGCGTCCACCACCCCAACATCGTCGACGTGTTTGATTTTGGCCATGTTTCCGATGGTCGCCCGTACCTGGTCATGGAATTTCTGCAGGGCGCAAGCCTGCGCGACACCATTGCCGGCGCGCCATTGAGCCTGCTCGATGCAGTCCAGGTGGCCCGCGCGCTTGCAGCGGCCCTCGCGGCAGCGCATGCACGCGGCATCGTCCATTCTGATGTTACGCCGTCCAATGTTATTTTTGCCGGTGACCAACTGCACCAACTTAAACTAGTGGATTTTGGGTTAGCGCGTTTCATCGATGCCGCCCAGCAAGATGGCAATCTGCCGATGGTCGCTGGTACGCCATACTATATGGCACCAGAACAAATCCGCGGCGTCACACCGACGGTACATGCGGATCAGTATAGTTTTGGCGCGCTCTTGTTCGAGCTATTGAGCGGCGCACCACCATATTTGGCCAATGAGGTAAAATCGATTTGCCTCATGCACCTGGCCGCCGATGTCCCAACCGTCACGAGCCCACACGGTGATTTGCCGACCAGGCTCATTGAGTTGGTAACCCGCTGCCTACAGAAACGACCTGAAACTCGATTCACATCGATGGATGTGGTGATTGAAGAATTAGCGCACATCGAACAACTGCTGTCCCGCCGCGGCTGGCGACGTTGGTTACCTCAATGAAAAGGAGTCGGTATGATAATCATATGTGTTGACGACGACGAAGGCATGCTGGCCACGGTGGCCCACATTCTCAAGGGTGAGCAGGCGACCATCCGCACAACCACGTCCGCCGCCCAGGCGCTCGACTGGATCACCGCCGAGCAAATCGCGGTGTTGGTATCCGACTACAACATGCCTGAAATGACGGGCGCCCAGCTGGCGGGGTACGCCAAAGTAATTCAGCCATCAACGGTGCGTATATTGCTGACCGCGATGGACGGTGCGCAAGCCGCCGTCGAAGGCATCAATCACGGCGAGATTTTTCGATATCTGAGCAAGCCCGTGGACCCGCGCTCACTGCGCGTCGTGATGGCCGCAGCCATCGCTAAGCACCGTGAACTATTGATGGGTACGTCGACCAAAGAACACGACCGTGTGCGCGATCAAGTGCTGCAAGCGATCGAGCTTGAATATCCTGGGCTCACGAGGTTTGACCTTGATCAAGATGGTTTTTACAAAGTCTATGAAGATCCATTGTTCGCCGCGGTCACGCTCGGCGCAAGTCCGGTGCTGCGCGATTTACTGGGCTAATACAGCGCACGTTTGACTGTGGTTTGCCACGGGAGGCGGCTACGGAGGAAAATTGTCTTGAGGAGAGGACCAGCGGGCAAAGTTCTTGAACCCTCGCACGGCGGCTGGCAGCGCAGCCTAGTGCGCAGTCGGGTGAACGGTCGGCTCGCAGATGCGCCGGCAGGGGCGACTCGGAGGTTGAACGGTTGCGCTACGGCGGAGGTTGGGGCTCGCGCGCAGCCTGATGCGCCGCCGTCGCGTCGCGGGTTGATTGCGCCAGATGGTAGCGACGCTGGGCATGGTGCACTGTTGGCGAACGGCGTGTGAATCACTGGTGAATGCGGAACTTGAATTAGCGATAGTTAGTAGGGTGAAGTCGCCGGTTGGTATTTCTCTGGGGGGCTAGGCGACCACTTACTTTCGTCACGCCGAGACTTCGCAGCACAGCGAGTCAGTCACAGCGTCGAAAAGACGAGCAATATAGTTGCTTGATGGTGCAAGGTGCAGAGGTGAAGGCGGCCAGCAACGTCGACGCGCGGGGCGATCAAATCGCTATCATGTCGACGCATCTCGACGCTGCGATGCATCGGCTGTTAACAACTGGCAACTCGCCGGCATTCGCCGGTCATTGGGTACGCCCGCGAGTTGCGAAAAAAACGTTACCCTACGTTGGCGTCGTAGGTACGCACCGCACCGTTGTGCCATTGCAAAATATCGGCGCGCAGCGTTTCGCCGGGGCTGCGATTTGGCAGGATCCGCACGTGGGTGAAACAGCGACGCAGCCCAGGCCGCGCGGCGGGCAACCACGTGCCGCAGTTAATATACGTCGCCCCGGACGGCATTTTCATGCGCAGCGGCTCGTGGGTATGGCCAAAGATTACCAAAGGCACATTGGCGATGGCGGCAATGCGTTCAGGTACGCGACGCATCGGTAACTGTGACGCAACGTGGGTGCGGCTCAAGTGCCGTAAACTCGCGTACACGGCCGCGCCGACGCCAAACACCAAGGGTATCGCCAGCCACCAACGCACTAGTGTCAACGCCAGGATGGCGACCAACGCCCCCGCGCCGGATACGACCCACACATCAAGTGACAACATCGCCGCTAAACGGCGCCAGCTGGTGGTGAGGGGGGCGCGCCCAAGGCGATCAAGCGCACCGGCGGTCGGGAGTGACAGGCCGACATCGGCGGCGACTTGCGCTAACCGTGCTTGATGCTGGGCGCGGCGTGCTTCGCGTTGTCGGCGGTTCTGATGTTGACGCCGCGCCGCGAGTAACGAGCCGACAAAATGCACATAACTGCGCGCGAACGCCCGCAGCCCACCGTGATGATAGGCGTACCTCATGTAGCCGACGATGCTCCATTGTTCGGCGCCGTGAGCGTCGAGCTCTGGGGCGGTTGTGGCGAGATAGCGAACCGCAGCATAATCAACATTGGTCAAAAACGTTGCATGCTCGGCCGGCGACGCGGCGGGGCTGGTCGGCGCAAAGCCATATTCAAACGAGCATGCTTCGTCGTGCTGGTGGCCGTGCTCGATCCAAACCGTGCCCGGCACGAATACGCACCACGGCGCAATGCGAATTCTGGATAGCCCATCGCTGCGCGATCCCGCGATACGCAACAATTGCCGGCTTAACTCGGTCGCGACCGCAGGGTCGAGCAGCTCAATGTCGTGATTGCCCACCACGATGTCGATGACATTACCAGCATTGGCGAATGCGATAAGTTGCGCCAACACCGCTTGATGGCGTTGCGCGACCGACGCCATTCGTTCAACCGCTGCGCCCCCTGCCCGCGACGCGCCCCACAACCGAACATCGCGATCGCGGCGCGCCTCCGCCACCTCACCTGGCACAATCACCGACATAAAATCAAACAAGTCGCCGGCCACAACCAACCGCCAGGGCCGACCATTTTCCCGTCGCTGCTGGTAGTACACGAGAAACTCGATAAACGTGCGCGCGCCAAGTTCAACGATTTGGCGTTTTTCGAGCGATGTGCCAGGCAGCAGCTCTTCGCCAAAATGCAAATCGCTCACTACGAGCAAATTGTGGGTTGCCACCGCACTCACAGGCTGGGGACGTATCACGGAACCGCGCGCCAGCGTGAGCGCCCACGCCCAAGGCAAAAAAATATTCGCCCCCATCAATACGTGAGCAAGGCGCATGCGGCCTGGCAAACGCAGTCCGCTAACCGCCAGCCGCCCGGGCCGTCGCCAAAACATCACGTGCATTCGCCTGGCCACACCAAACGCGCATCGTTCGCAAGCATGATCAACACGGTCGCGTTACGCCCGCCCGACTCAGGCAAATGGCTCCCAGCCGAGGCCCCAAACCAGCCGAAACAGTGCTAAGCATCCGCCACGTATGACCTCCCTGATTTTCTTGCTGTTACTGGCCTCTTCGTTCGCGTTTTTCACGCGCACGGTGTGGATTTTCGGCCGAGGCGTGGCCGCCGGCGTCCCCGATCCACGGCCGCGCTTGGATCAACTGCCGGGCCGGCTGATGGATGTTGGCATCTACTTCTTCGGCCAGAAAAAGGTTGCGGAAGAAGGACCTTCGCACCGCACCAGCAAGCACCATCTCTTTATCTTTTGGGGCTTTCTGGTTATCACCATCGCAACCGCGGACCTGTTGGTCTCCGGGCTAGTGCCGAGCGTCTCGCTCAAACTATTACCTGCACTACTATACACACCGCTGTACATCCTCATCGATGTCATGAACCTCATGGTGTTAGCCATGATTATCTGGGCGGTGATTCGCCGCACGTTAGTTCGGCCCGCCTTAATCCCAATGACCCTCGACGCCGGCCTCATCTTGGGTGCCATTGGCTCGTTGATGCTGACGCACTTCATTTATCACGGCTATCACATCGCTGGCGAGTTGACCGCCGGCGGCAGCGTGCCAGCGGCATTCCCGATATCGGGCGTGCTTGGACGTGCCTTGGCACCGCTCACAGCGTCGCAGGCCGTTACCGGCGCAGCCATGGGCTATTGGTTACACATTTTGATCTTGTTGACGTTTTTGAACTACCTGCCGTACTCCAAGCATATTCACTTGCTTGGCGCGCTGCCCAACATCTTCACCCGCAACCGCTCCGAGCGGCGCATGGACCTGCCGAAGATCGATCTCGAAGACGAAAAACAATGGGGCGTTGGCAACTTTGAACAGTTCTCATGGAAGAGCTTGCTCGACACCTATGCATGCACCGAATGTGCGCGCTGTTCGAACTACTGCCCTGCGTACACCACCGGCAAGAACCTTTCGCCGATGCAATTGATCCATGACATTCGCTATGAAATGCTCGACCGCGTTGCCCTCAAAGATCAAATCGGCGCCATCGCAGGCGAACTAGCGCAAATGCAAGGTTACGCCAACAGTCATGGCTTCGACGATGCCCATCCGCATCCGGATGTCATCGACATCAAAGCGCGGTTGGCAGCAACAGAGCAGCAGCTCGCCGAGATGCCCAAAATGACCGGCGGCCGCATCGCTGAAGATACGTTGTGGTCGTGCACGACATGTGGAGCCTGCCAAGAAGTTTGCCCAGTTTTCATTGAACACCCGATGAAAATCATTCAAATGCGGCAAAACTTGGTGCTCGAACAAGAGAAGACACCGCCCGAACTGCAACGCGCGTTTCGCAATCTTGAACGGCAAAGCAACCCGTGGGGCATCGGCAACGATCAACGCATGGATTGGGCCAAAGACCTCGACTGCCCGACGCTGGAACAAAACGCTGACCCAGAATACATCTTGTGGATCGGCTGCGCCGGTGCCTTTGATACCCGCATCATCAAACAAACCCGGGCCATGGTCCAAGTGCTCAACGCCGCTGGCGTCGACTACGCCGTGCTCGGCCATCAAGAGGGCTGCACCGGCGATCCAGCCCGCCGCGCGGGCAACGAGATGCTGTTCCAAATGCTGGCTGAACAAAACATCGAGGTGCTCAAATCCACTGGCACTAAAAAGGTCATCACCTCGTGCCCGCACTGCTTGCACACCATCAAGAACGACTACCCGCAGTTTGGCGGCGATTTCGAAGTCATCCACCACACCCAACTCATCGCGCATTTGTTTGAGAAAAAACAACTCGAAGCCAAGCACAGTACGCTCGGCACCGTCACCTATCACGACAGTTGTTACCTTGGCCGCTGGAATCGCGAGTTCGACGCGCCACGCGCGGTACTCGAGGCACTTGCGCCGCCGGGCGGCGTCCAAGAACTCACCCGCAACAAACAGCACGGCTTTTGCTGTGGCGCAGGTGGTGGCCGCATGTTCATGGAGGAGCACGGCGAACGCGTCAACATTAACCGGGCCGATGAAATCATCGCGACCAACGTCAGCACGGTGGCGGTCGCCTGTCCATTTTGCAACATCATGCTTACCGACGGCATGAAGCAGCGCAACGTCGACGACAAGGTCGCCGTGTTGGACATCGCTGAAATTGTCGCGCAGAGCTTAGACCCGGCGCTTGTGCCGATCAGCGCGCTGATGCGCAAGAAAAAGCCAGCGCAAGCGTAGCGATCTGGGCCAGATCACCGGTTCAGCACCGCTTGGCCCTTCGATTGTGGCGCTTCGAGCGCTATTGCCGATCGCCCTGCCTTTGATTCGAGCCGGTTACGTGTTAACCACATGCCGCCCGGGCGCCGCTGCGACGCCGGGTAAGGACAACGTAGTGAGCAAAGAAGAACTAGTACATCTCGATGGCGAAGTGATCCTCATCGCCAAAGGCGGCAACTTCCGCGTCAAACTCGACAACGGCCACGAAGTGCTGGCTAAGTTGGCAGGCAAGGTTCGTCGGCACCGCATTCGTGTGGTGCTTGGCGACCGCGTCACGGTGGCCGTGTCGGTCTATGATCCGACCAAAGGCTTCATCGTCTATCGCCAGCGCTAATGAGCCATTGCCGTCATGAATAAGGCGCCGTTTCGGATGACGGTGTCAGGCGGCGGTGCCGGTACCGGCGTTAAAGAGCTCGACCTTGCGCGGCTCAACAAACTCGCATTGGCCATCGACGAAGTTGCGGACGACGATCAAATCTCGTTAGCTGCGCTGCGCGAATTAGCTGACGACAACAATCAAGAACTGTCGCACTACGTCGCAGCTGTCGCACTGTGCACCGAACTTCGGTGGACTGCACCGCAGGCGGTGGACGCCCGGATCTGCGTCGGCAACTGTCAAAAATCAGGTGCGATTGCGATCATCGACAACGTAACCGCAGCGTTAGCGCGGGATCCTGCACTTGCCAAACTCGTGACGGTAAGCAGCTCGGCCTGCCTCAAACGATGCGAACAAGCACCGGCATGCGAAATCGTCAGCCCGCACGGCAATATCATGTTGGCACCCGCAACCGCCGACGCAATCGTCGCGGCGCTGCGCGAGCTTGCATCATCGTAATTGGCACAGCGTAAAGCGGTAGTTTGGCCCTGGCCGACACCCCGCGAGCGCGCTAGGGTCGTGGTCTCGGCGTGCTTAGACTTCGCAAAATTAACAAGTTCTACCAAGTCGGCAGCCACAAGCTGCATGTCTTACAGGATGTCGACCTCGATATCGCCACTGGCGAATTTGTCGCCATTATGGGCGCCTCCGGTTCGGGTAAATCGACCTTGCTCAATATCTTGGGCATCCTGGATGACTACGATAGTGGCGAATACGAACTTGGCGGTACCAAGATCAAGGATTTGTCGGAAACCAAAGCCGCGAACTACCGCAACAAGTTCATCGGGTTCGTTTTTCAATCGTTCAACCTCTTGCCCTTCAAGACTGCGGTCGAAAACGTCGCACTTCCGCTGTATTATCAAGGCATCTCACGTCGCAAGCGCAATGCCATCGCGATGCAGTACCTCGATCGCGTCGGGCTCGCCGATTGGGCCGACCACCGCCCCGCCGAAATGTCGGGCGGACAAAAACAGCGTGTCGCGATTGCGCGTGCACTGATTACCAAACCGCGCATGATTCTCGCTGATGAGCCAACCGGCGCGCTCGATAGCGCCACCAGCGTAGCCATCATGAAGTTGCTACGCGAAATTCATGAGTCCGGCATTACCCTGCTGGTGGTGACCCACGATCCAGAAGTGGCAGCGCAAACCGACCGCATCGTACGCCTCAAAGACGGCAAAGTCGTGGCCGACGAAGCAGCGGCGAGCATTACGGCTGACGCGGTCAGCGGCACCGCCGCATGATCTTCCGCGCGCTGCTCTTGCCCTTTCGGGCGCTGTTGTCGATCGACCGGTGGCAAGAGGTCTTTGACACCATGAGTCGCAACGTGTTGCGGGCCTCGCTCACGGCAATCAGCGTGGGCTGGGGCGTATTTATGTTGGTGGTGTTATTGGGCCTGGGCAACGGCCTCGAAAATGGCATGAAGCGGACATTTGCTCGCGAAGCGGCCAACACCATCACCATTCGGGCCGCTCGAACGTCGGTGGCCTACGGCGGGTTTGATGTGGGCCGCGCCGTGATATTTGCCAACAGCGACTACCAGCGTGCCCGCTCGGTGCCCGGCATCGACCGTATGTCCGGTCTATTTTTCGTGCGCGGTGGCGCGTTTGGCGGTGCCCAAATGATGACGCGCCGAGGAACCAAGGCCAACGCGTTTGCGTTATCGGCGGTGCATCCTGACGCGGTGTATCTCGACCAACAAAATATGGTTTTGGGCCGCTTCATCAACGAAGCCGACCTGCGCGATCGCCGGAAGTCCATTGTCGTAGGTAACCCCATCGTCGAATTTTTGTTTGAACCGGATGAGGATCCGATCGGTCAGTGGATCAACGTTGGCTCGGTCGCCTTTCAAATCGTTGGCGTGTTCCACAATGACGCAGGGGCCGACGAAGAACGCACCATGTATGTGCCGGTATCAACCGCCCAAGTTGCTTTCAACGGTCAAGATCGGCTCAATATGATCACGTTTACCGTGGCCGACGGTGACGTGGTGCAAGCCGCCGCTGCCACTGACGCCATCAAACAACAATTAGCCGAAGCTCACGACTTTGACCCCAACGATCGCCAGGCCATTCGCATACAAAACAACATCGAAGGCGCCGAGCGTTTTGCCAAACTGTTTTGGATCAATTCGATATTCGTGATCTT
>JAGPDK010000458.1 GCA_018057605.1 Kofleriaceae bacterium
TTTTTCATCTGTGTTGCCGCAGAAACGGCAGGTGCCTTCGATCTGCGAAACATGCTGAACATCTTGGCCTCACTACTACGGCAGGTGAACGTGCGCTTGCGGCAGCGCGACATGGCCTCGCAGCGTTGCACGATGCCCAGGCGGCGGTCGCGCATGCGGTAAACACCAGGGATTCAAGCGTTGCTAAACCTGCGGAATGATCGAGAGGAATGTAGCGAAGGCTCAGCGGGCAGCGCTCCCTATCAATCAATGCCTCACGCGCAGGCTTTTTCTAACTCTTGTTCGGTCTTCGCTTCCGGCCATTTGCGCGCGCAAGCAACTTCTTTCACGATCAGTTGTTTGGCATTGTCGAGCATCTGCTTTTCGCCAAACGATAATACTTTCGAACCCTTGAGCCGGTGCAGGTCACGGAAAACTTCGGCGACATCAAACAACGAGCCGGTCTTAATCTTTTCCATGAACCCACGGTAGCGCCGGTTCCACGTTTGTTTGTCGATGTGGACGTCCTTATCCTTAAGGATTTCAAACACATCTTCGATTTCGGCGCTGGATGCGATATGCCGCAACCCAACTTGTTCAGCCTTATCCCGTGGCACCATGATTTGCATGCCAGTGGAGAAGACCTTCAAGATAAAAAACGAGCAAAACTGCCCACTTATCTCTTTCTTCTCGACGCCAACAATTTCGCCTACGCCATGCGCCGGATAGACAGCCTTGTCACCAATCTTAAAGTCAGTCATGCACCGGACCAGAGCAAGGCTGGTGCCACAATTGGGCAGTGGCGATGATCCCAAAGATTCCAGCTTCATCCAACCGTGGCAATGCTATATGCAGCGGTTCGGCAGGGTAAATACCGCGACATTTTGTCACGAATTGTCGATTTGGAAGCAGCATTCGCCGCATGGTAAAAAAACCTCTCTATGCAGGGTAATAAAACCCTGACCCAAATCAAGGACAACGCGGTTTTGCTAATAAATTTCCATTATTTACCTTTGTTTGTGTAGCGTAGAATCCACATTCATCGATTGGCATTGGTCCTGCTCTAAGTGCGTTCATGTCATCGCACGCTAACCTGCTGGAAGTATTTCTTATTCTCGATCAGGCCAAGCAGCGTTTGCCACATTGGGTCACTGCGTTGGCGCGGTTATCAGCGCCCGATATCCCGCCGTATGTGATCGTGCAAGCTCACTACGAAGCGTCCGCCGATCGGGCCTATCTTCGCTTAGCGTACGATGTCAGGCAGCTCGGCCGCGATCGATTGCGGTTTGTTAGCGAAGTTGCAGAATTGGCTGAAATCAAGTTGATCGAACCTGCAGCGTGGCCCGCCGCCGAACGCACGCGCTTCATGAACGATCGCATTGCCGGCTGTCAAGTTGCAGTGATTGATCGACGCACGATTGCCGCTACCCTAACGGAACTCGCGCGCCGGGCTCGCGCCATCCGACCGTCAGCAACGCCCACCGCCGCCCCGCTGCCGCCGCCACCATCGCCCGGAGCACGAACCCAACATGCCGGGCCGCGTGCCTCCATCGCCCCCGACGCGATCCCACGCGAAACCGAAGATGCACCCACCGCACGCCGCGCCAGCAGCGGCATGGGCATCGATGATGTGCCAATCCACGTAGTGATCGATGAAATCGACGACGATGTGTCGAGGCCGATCGTTGATCTAGCACTGCAAGCGATGCGCAATAACAAGCCAACGGCGCGACCCTCGGCGCTAGCACCGTCACCGCGCCAGCTCGCCGCCCACCCAACGGCACCAGCGCGCACCGCACGGACTGCGCGGACCGTGCCAGGCCACGGCCAGGCAAATGCGATGGCGCCGTCACCTACCCCCACCAGCCGCGCGCCGAGCGACCCTGCGCTTGCCTCCGTCGCGCCGCCTGCACCCGACGCCCCCACCCGAGCACAGCGCCAGGAACGCGCCGCCTCGGTGGCCATCACCGGAGCATTCTTTGCCCTCGAAGATGTCCCGGCACTGCCAACGTTTATCAGTGCTCGCTTTTTACGCGGCGGCCGTTGGCTGCCAGCCCGCGTCGGCTCCCTGAGTTTGCGCAACGGTTTTTTCCTTAGCGGCGCAACCCCTCGGCTCGAAGATCAAGTGCACATCGCGATGGACTTTGGCGAACACGCCGCATTAGTGCGCGGCAAAGTCACGCGGCTTGCAACCAGTGAACAAGAAAAAGGCGCGGCCGGTTTTGCCGTCACATTCGAACTCGATCACGGTTCGCAAGCGCAACTCGTGGCGTTACTCACCTCGGCGCGCAACGCCAAAATTACCATCAAGCAAGCACCGGCGCGGGTCGGCCGCCGCTTCCCCGTGGAATGGCCGGTATGTTTTGGCTCAACTCATGGCCCGGTCCGCGCCGACGCGCTGGATGTCTCCAGTGCCGGCATGTTTGTCGCACCGGTGCGCGCACTTGAGCTTGGCACCAACATGAATTTTTCGATGGTGCTCGACGACGGCGGGGCGCCCGTGGTCGGTCGAGTTAGTGTCATGCGCCATGTCAACGAACTGGACGCCCGCCGCTCATCGTTCACGGCAGGGTACGGGTTGGCGATCGATAAGCTTGCTAGCGGCGATGCACAGCGCTGGTCGACATTTCTGGCCCGGGTTGAAAAGCGTAGCGATCGCCGCATCTTGATCGGCGCAAGCCCGCACCGTTTGGCAGAACTGAGCGCCGGCTTAGGCGCGGCAGGATATTCCGTCACCGGAGGATCCGACGCTGGCGCATTTGTGCACCTCGCCGAATCCGAACGCCGGCCCGTCGATGCAGCCGTGATCGATCCTGACTGGGCTGGCGGTGGCCCGAGTGGTGCGTGGCTCGAAGCGTTGTTGGGCGGGCGCAATGTGCCATGCGTGAGCACCCATGGTGATGCACGACGAGCCCGAGCGGTCGTTGATCGTTTGCTGCTCGGGTAGCGGCTGAACCAACAGCGCTATAGCGATTGAGTTTAGTGTTGAGTCAGTCGTCGATGTAGCCGGATAGCTTGAGTTTGTTTTTGGCATTTTTCGCCAGCTTCGAACGTGGCCGTTCTTCGACGATACCTTGCAACAACTCGGCACCAAGTTCTTCGTTGTTGGAGTCTTTAGATTCCAACAAACGAAAGCCCAACGCATACAACGCTTCATCCGAAACTGATTTTTCTTTGGCCAACTTTTTGGCAATCGGATAGCCCTTGTTGGCAAGCACTGAGAACTGGCCCAACACGGGATCATCGGCGTGCGCACCGCGAATGATGCCTTCGCCCGAAGCTTCTAAAAATAGTAGTGCCAAGAAGAACCGCGAATCGTCGTCGATCGCAGCGTCGAGTTCAGCGCGGCTGCGCATCAACGGCTTGAGGCTGCCGAAGGCTTCCACCACTTTGCCATTCTTGCGCAGACGACGCGCGCGTTCGAACAACATGGCAACGTGGTGGCTCGGCGACACATCGGCGATCAACTCACCGAGCACGCGTTCGAGCAACACCGAGTCGGCCGTGGCTTTGCCCTTCGCCGAAATCTCCATGTACGCGCGCAGCGCCGCAACCAGCTCGTCGATTGCTTGATTCGACAAATGGCCGCGATGCGCCCGAATCGACGCAGCGTAACGGCGCGCGACATTTTCGTCTTTGCAGGCAGTTAAGGCCCGCACCAACGGCAACGCCGATTCGGGCACCTTGGCTAAGCCACGCGCTGCCGCATCGCGCGCGGTGGCATCGGCTCCGCCAAGCGCATCGATCAGCGCTTTGACCGCCGACGCTCCACCGCCAGCCGGCATGCGCTCCATCGCCAGTTTTTGCGCTGCTGGATTGCTCGATTTTGCTAACGCAGCAAACGACTTGGCTAGTTTGTCCGGAATCCGGGCGCCTCGCAGCGTATCAACGGCGGCCTGCGCCACCATGGCATCATCGCCATCGGCATAGTCAATCAAGGTGGCAACTACCGCTTCGGTGCCTTTGGCATCACTTTGCGCAACGATGCGGCGCAGGCCAGCAATCGCAGCTAGCCGAATCGGCCGTGGTCGATCAGGATCAGCGTGGGATAGTAAAAAGCTAATCGTCGACGGTTTTGCCAAATAACCGATCAACCGCAGTGCGGATGATAATGTGGCCAAGCGTTCGGCCACATCAGGGTCGCGCAACGGATCGCCGCCAGTGATGATCGCCGGTGCCGCAGCCCCACCGGGGCGCGCCGTTTTCGCCTTTGATTTGGCCCGCGCTGCGGCGGCTTTCGCGGTTTCTTTGAGCGCAAGATCGGAGAGCTTGCTGGCTTTGACGTAGGCTTTTTGCAATTCTTTCGAGGTCTCAGCGGCCCGCGCCATGATCGATTTTTCGACCAGCGCTTCGAGCTTGTCGGCACCTTCGTCGAGCTGGCTACGGATCAGTTGTAACGCTGGTTCGCCAAATTCACGGTCGGTGAGTTGATCAAGCACAGTATCAACCGCCGCCACCGTGCCGCGCCGCAATAACAATTGTGCGATCACGCGCCGCACCGCGACGTGACCATGGCCAATTTCTTTGCGCAGCGCCGATTCGGCCGCCGCGCCCTGCTCGCCCAACACTTGCGCAGCACGCTCGGCCAATGGATGGTCATGGCTGTGCAACAACGGCACCAGCTGCGCGGCAATTCCCGTCGCTGACATCGCGGCCAGGGCTTCGAGCGCAATGCGCGCAACGGCGATATCTGGGTCAGCCAATCGCTTAGTGAGCCCCGCTTCTACGGCCTGGTCACCTTTGCCCACCGCAGCTAACACCGTCGATGCTGCGATGCGCAACTCAACCCGTTCATGCTCAAGCAGCTCAATCACAGCGGCGCCT
>JAGPDK010000060.1 GCA_018057605.1 Kofleriaceae bacterium
GCAAAGCGCACTGCGGGTGTATGGGCACGGTGGAGCGTACATCGAGGTCAGCGCTGCGACTCACGGCCACGCGTTGTTGGGGTGTGCGCACCAAATCACCCGCAGCGACGGTGCAACTACGTTTGTATCAGCCATCGCATGGGCGGCACCTCGACACATTCCTGCGATTGTGGAACCGCAGTGTTTGCCCGCGATGTGTGGCGGGGCCTTGCTGAATTTTTTATCGCAAGCCGCGCAACGGGCCGGTGTACCGGCGTTACGTTACGTCGGCGCGTATCCGACTGCGGCGTTGTTTGCGTCGCTGCTGCCGTGTTTTGAAACCACGGCAAGCGTCGCCGAATTTACTGCGGATGGTTGGCAACGTGCACTACAAGGCGTGGCGCTCGAAGTACCGATTGATTTTGTGCCACGGCCGTTTGTGCGGCGTTGGTTAACATCACGAGTGGCAACCCAGACCCGCAGTGCGGTGGAAGCGGTGTTTGTTGATGGCCTCGGCTACACAGCCAGCAACGACGTGCGGCGCTTGGTGGAAACTGCACAAGGGTTGGCTGCGCAGGTGTGGTTTGGTGATGTCGCGTGGGCCACGGTGGCCACCCTGTCGGCCGACGGTGAGTTGCAAACTGGGCCACTGCCTTTGCCGCCCGTCGATCCCGCCGTGACGGCGCAAATCATGGGCCGAGAATTGCCGCCACCTTTACGGGTCGCATTAGCCGAATGGCTTTGCGCCGATGCACCCGCAGGGCTCGCACCGCTGTACGCCAAAGTTGCCAGCGAAACCCGGATGCAGTGGGGCTACGCTGACACCACTTCCGCACGGCTGTTGCCGGGGTATATTGAACTACATGCAGCGATTTGGCAGGTGGTGGCACCGCAAGGCGCCGCGCGCTTGGTGCAAGTAATGGCTGCGGCCGTGGCACCGTTGGTTGCGCTGTTGGTCCAGCGTACGTTGCTTGCTGCGCTGCGCTGCTGATTGGGATAGCGCGTAGCACGTGCCAGCGCGCGTGGTACCTCAAGGTGCCGGTTGGGCAGGGCCGCAACGTTGGTTTGGTACCTGGCGATACCCGTTCCTTCGTGTTTCGTCACCGCAGGCGCCGCTGCCGTCGGTTTCAAGTTGGCGCGGCGCTTGCTCTTAGTCAGCTTGCCGCCCATTGCGGTAGAGAGAAAAAAACTATGCGCATTTCCTCCGTATCTTTTGTTTCGTTGTTGGTTGTCGCTGCCGTTGGTTGTGACAAAAGTGATGGTGCTTCATCGGTCGATCAGTCCGCCGCTGAGCTAGCCGTGGATTCGTCCGACAGTGGCCAAACCGAAGGTGCGGTGATGTCGTCGTTGATGGAAGGTACCGAAGTGCAAGCCGGGTTGGCGGCGCCAACCGACGAAGACGTGGCGCAACGCATCTTGGACCGCGCCAAGGCGCGCTACTTGCCTGCACCGTGTCTCACGGCGACGCGGACCGGCGCCGCCGTCAACCTTGTACTCAATGGTTGCACGGGGCCGCGTGGCCTACGCACCCTCACCGGGACCATCAACGTGATTGGCAGCGTCACCGCGGCCGGTGATTTTCAAGCCGTCGCCACGGCGCAAGGGCTGATGGTGAATGCATCGGTCATGGATATCAACAGCACGGCGATCTATGCGCCGAGCGCTAAAACCCTGTCGGTCACTACTGCGGGCGCCGGCATTGGACCGCTCGGTAACGAAATCTCCCGCACCGGCGCTTATACCGTGGCCTGGACGGCAACGTGCGCCACCGTTGCTGGTGCGTGGTCAACTACGGTGGGAGACGCGGCGCGCTCGACCACCGTGCAAATGCAGCGTTGCAAAGATAGTTGCCCAATCGGCAGCGTTGTTCACACCGGCCGGCTTGGCCGCACCGTGACCGTGACCTTCGACGGTACCGCCGTGGCCAGCTGGGTATCGTCAAAGGGCGGCGCCGGGACCATCGATCTGCCTTGCGGTCAGTAGCGTAGCCCGTGTGGCAAACGCGGGTTCGGGCGCAGCGCGCCATCCTTGGGCGTAGGTTACTGGCGCATCGCTGTGCGACTGGTAGTATTCACGGGTTGCCAGTTTTTCGCCTCGATGACCGCTTAGTGTTTCCGCCAGTGCATCTGGCCGAAGATGGCTTAGTTGCCGTCGGCGGTGACCTGCGAGTTGAGCGATTGTTGTTAGGCTATCGACAAGGGATTTTTCCTTGGTACAGCGACGACTTGCCGATCCTTTGGCACTCGCCCGAGCAGCGCATGATGATGACCACGCATGATCTGCGCATCAATCGCAGCTTGCGCAAAAGCATTCGTCGGGCGCCGTATCAACTCAAAATTGATACCGCTTTCGTCGACGTGCTTACCGCGTGCGCGCAAGTGCCACGACCTGGACAGCAAGGCACGTGGCTCGTGCCAGATATGCTCGCGGCGTACACCGATCTGCATCGCCAAGGCTTTGCCCATTCGTTCGAAGCCTGGGACGGTGCTACGCTGGTCGGCGGTTTGTACGGGGTTTCGATCGGTGGTGCGTTTTTTGGCGAGTCAATGTTCGCCCGCGCGCCTGAGGCCTCGAAGATTGCGTTTGTGGCTAGCGTGCGGCAACTCAACGCATGGCGCATTGGCTTAATCGATTGCCAAGTGCACACCGAACATCTCGAACGGTTCGGTGCTTATGAAGTGCCGCGCTTGCGCTACATTGAGATGCTCAAGAGTGTGCTTGATCAGCCAACGCGGCGCGGCCGGTGGAACTTGGAGCTCGACATGGCGGAGTTCATCGCTACCGGCGGCGGCGGCGACGATGCTCCGCTTGCCGCCGGATGATTTGGCTACGTGATCGCCACGCGCTGGGAGTTGTGTTGTAGCGTCGCAGCATGGCAAGTCAGGTGATCAAGTCCGTCAACTTCTCGGCGGCGTGGGGGTTAATCAGTCTGGTCGTTGCTGTCCTCTCAAGTTGTGGTGGTGTGACGCCGCGCTTTCCTGCCGATGTGCAAACCGCGTTTGCCACCACGTCGATGAACCGGATGGAAACTGATCAATTCGTGATCTATTACCCGGCCAAGCGCCACGCGCAAACCGTGCGTTTCGCAGCGCGCGCCGAAATGTGTGGCACGGCGCTAAAACAACAAGCCGTGGTGAAAAACGCATGGTGGGCGCAAAAGATGATCATCACCATGCCCGAGGTGCCATTCAATAATGCGTTCGTGGCGCCGCCTGCGGTTGGTTACGAAGATGTTGCGGTGGTGCCAACGTTTAACACCCTCGATTTCACCACCGAGTTTGGCTTGCCGCCTGACCCTGGCTACATCGCGTGCCATGAAATTGTGCATTACGTGCACGGTAAACAAATCGCTGGGTTCTGGTCCGCGCTCGATCATGTGTTTGGCAATTTATTTACGCCGCAGCTCGGCTTTGATTCGTGGTTCTTCGAGGGTTTGGCGACGCATTATGAAGCAGCGCTACAACCGGGCGTCGGTCGGCCTCGGTGGCCGGTATTCACCGGCATGTTTGCCGCAGGATTTGCCGCCGATGGTTTTCGCGGCGGCGATTTATCGGAATTTGGTCGCAAAGCGCATCTCGGTCACAATTATTTGTTTGGCACGATGTTTGTGGATTATTTAGCCACCCACTACGGTGAACGTCCCCTGTGGGTGACCATCGGCGCACAGGCCCGCAGTATTACCGGCCTCATTTCGGCGGATTCGTTCAAAGACGGCTTCGCTAAATCACTGGGTACGTTAACCGACGAATTTGCCGTGTGGGCTAAGACCAAGTATCCGGTGCGCGCGCGGCCAAACACGCAACGCAGCGTCGCAACACTTGGCAATAGTGCACGTTATAGCCGCGGCCGCGATGGCACCGAGGCTTGGATCACCAGCGATGTTGACGCGCCTGCGCGGCTTGTCGTCCGGTCGCCGGACGGTACAGTGCTGGCCGAACGTAACCTGACTGAAGTGGTGCCGCCGCGCCGGCTGGCAGTGGCTGCGCCGCTGTTGTCGTCAGGACTTTCGGTGACCGCCGATGGCAGCGCGGTGTATTTTACGGCGGTTGATTACGCCGATATTACATTCACCACGCGGTTGATGCGGTGGCAGCGCAGCGATGGCCGCCTGTCGGAAGTAGCATCGGGGCTGGGGGCAGGCGGCGCGATTGATGGCGCCGGCGCGAACTATTACTACATGGCCGTCGAGGGTGATCGCTGGAGTCTGGCGCGCTATGAACTCGCATCGCGTCAGCGTCGCGTGCTGGTGCCGATGGCGCCGGGTAGTTATGTCCTCACGGCGCAACCTTCGGCCGATGGCACACGGGTGGTTGCCAGTGTGTGGAACGGTACGGGTTTTGTGCTTTGGATTTTTGATGCGCAACAGGGCACCCGGTTGCATGTCGTGGATGACGGCACCGCCGTGTATGATGCCAGTTTTCTCCCTGATGGTCGGCTGATGCATCTTGGCGTCGTCGATGGCCGTTTCCAAGTGGTCGTGCGAGACGCCGATGGCCAGCGTCCTCACGTCGTGAGCAACGTCCCGTATGGCGCACTGGCGCCGCGCGCGGCAGGCGCGACGATTCGCATGCTCAACCGTGACGGCTGGGCTTGGACGGTCGATGAAATTGCGGTCCCGGTGATGGACGCGCTGCGACCGACCGAGCCAGTTGTGGTGCCAGTGGCCGGCGACACCGCCGCTGCAAGTGCAGCGAGCGATGTTGCACCGGTGGCCGTAGCCGCTGCGTTGCTCGATTCAAAACCCGACGCTGGCAGTCCAGCGGTGCCGGTTTTGCCGCCCGCACATATTGGGTCCGATGCCGCCTTTAGTCCGTGGGACCGCTTTTTTGTACCGCAGTTGCACTCGTTGACCTTGGCCGGCGGCGGATTGTTCGGCGCCGTGGTGGCGGGCGGTGATCGCCTGGGGCTGCAACGTTGGAGTGTTACCGGGTTGTGGCAACCCAAGTTCGGCAGTGCGCGACGCAATCATTTTGGTGGCCAAGCCGCGTATCTCAACACCATGTTGGCGCCATGGGTAGTGCTTGGCGCTGCATCAGTGGTGTCATGGGAAACTACAATTGCCCCCGCAACCGACGCTCAACCAAATTTGGCCAACTATGCTGAACAACGCAAGCAACGCGATGCGACGTTTGCAATCGGTCGAAGTTGGCGCAACGCTTGGAGCATTGCAGTCGGAGGCATCTACAGCTTCGAATACTTTCAAGCCAACAATCCGATAGTGCCGGCACCGAGTGAAATGGTGGAACTGGGCGGCGCTGAAGTGACGGCTTCCTATGCGGCCTTTGAATCCACGGCCTATACCGGCGCACGGCGTGGCGTTTTGGTCGCGGGCTCAGCCGCGATGTATCCGCAACAGATCTCGACGCTGAGCGACGATGTAATGGATGTTTCGCTAACGCTGGGTGGGGCCTTGCCATTGCCGGTCGGTCGGCGGCACGTGGTATCGGCGATTGCCACCGCGCGTTATGCGCCAACCGATGCTGGCAACTTGTTACAGCTCGGCGGAGTGTATGGCGGCACCAGCCTTTGGTCGCGATCGAATCGCGCAACGGCCGCCGTTGAATCCGTGGCTGCAACGCCAGGGGTATTTCGGTTTGCCACCGGGTTGCGCGGTTACGAAGATATCAGCTTTGCAGCGCAGCGCTTGCTGAGCGGCGAACTCGAGTGGCGCTATCCGCTGATTATCGACCGTGGTATTGCATCAACATTGTGGTTTTTGCCGGCGTCTTTTTTGCGGCAAATTGATCTGTTGTTGTTTGGTTCGCTCGGTGCGCATCAAGCGCAGACTGCAAGTTCTGCGAGCTGGCACAGCGCAGTGGGCGTTGGCGTGTCACTTGAATTTGGCTTATTTCGCGTGCCACTGAAAATCGACTACCAACTGAGCCGCCGCCTCGTCGACGATCGTGCACTTACCCAATTTGTTGGCCTAAGCGCCGGTTGGTAGCGAACCGTTGTTCCCTCAATGCCAAAAGCCAACGGATATGCCGCCGTTGCGGTAGTTGCGTGCGACATCGGTAGTGAGGGTTAGGCGGAGCCGCCGTGGGCCCCAAACACAAAAATCAAATAGCGCGACCTCGATGCCGCCGGTCGCGTGCATCCGGCCATCGCTGTCAACGAAGCGGCCGGGTTCCCAATAGGTGCCGGCACGCATGCGGAGCCGACCCGGCAAGGCTTCGTACTCGACACCTACGCGTGGCGAGATTGCGACGTTGCGCCCCGATCGCTGCAGCCCACCTTGGCCGAAAGCTTCGATGCCAAATCCGTTCGCGATGGGGCCGGTCACAGTGAGTTCGGCTGAGGCAATCACGCTGTGCTCGTCGCGAAAAATGCTTGGAACTTTCACGTTCCACGCACTCGGCCCAAGCCGATAGGCACCGCCCAGCGCGAGTCGCCACGGTACCGCGATGCGTTCAGGCAAAATGTGGCCTTCGCAGTTGAGCGGATCACACGTGCCGACGGAGACTGCACTGTTGGAACGCCCGATGGTTGCGCTCCCTGCCACTCGGAGCGATTGCATCCTCGGCATCCAGGTGGCACCGGCCACTGCGCTGCTCGTCGAAATCCCAAACAACGTGGCGGTTGGAGATTGCACATCAAACGCACCAATACGAACGCCAACACCGGTCGCCACATCGATTGCGGGCAACAGCCGCGACACCGCAAATTCACCACGGGTAATCGACGCGTCGAGGTGGGTGGTACCTAGCCCGTCCATCGGTGTGGTCCATGTGGTTGCGGTCAATGCCACGGCCCAAAGACCAAAGCCAAAGGCGAGCCCTGCGGTCGCGGCTTTGTTGCCGTTGGCACCGTCGAGCTGGCCGTTGTTGTCGTAGTCAGTGGATAACGAACCCGACGCGGCGTCGAGGTGAAAGTCCCAGCCAAACCAATCGTTGTCGGTGGTTGGCCGAACCGCCATTGCGGCCGGATTCGCTAAGGAACCGGCCGAACCTTCGGCGATCGCAACCGCCACGCCGCCCATAGCGATGACGCGGTTCGAGCCAAACGCTGTGCCTTCGTATAAATCGACGGCCCAATCGCGCGAGGTGATCGGCGGGAAATTTTGTGCGGCAGTTGGATTGGTTAGCGCAAGGATGACCGCGCCAGCGATGGCAGGGCAAGCGTGTTGCAAGCGCAACGCAACGCCACACGCCTGACCGTTGGATCGTTGCATGGGTTGGATACTAGCTCGAAATGATCACCGTGATTGGTGTAACGTCCGCGCATGATCGATCACACAGGCGTCCCGGTTAGTAATTTGGCCCGCAGCATCGCTTTTTACCAAGCCGCGCTCGCGCCGTTGGGCTACGAATTGATTATGCAGTTCCCACCTAACGCGCCGATGGCGGCGGGCTTTGGCGTCGGCGGCAAGCCTGATTTTTGGATCCACATCGGGCCGGTGCACGAAGGCATGCACACAGCCTTTCGCGCTGATAAGCGCTCGATCGTCAACGCGTTCTATCAAGCCGCGCTGGCTGCCGGTGGTCGCGACAACGGTGCGCCTGGCCCACGCCCGCACTATCACCAGCACTACTACGGCGGGTTTGTACTCGATCCCGATGGTCACAATATCGAAGCGGTTTGCCACGAAGCGTATTTAGGTTAGCGCTTCGATTGCGCCGCGATGAGGTAGGGCAACGCGTCGCGGCGACGGTGCGTGACGGTGTGCACACCAATAGGTAGAATGTGCTAATCGCGTGATCACCGCATACCCAGGTCGAGGCCGGGCCACCAGTGCGCGCCGGGCAGTGATAGCATTGTCCATGCACAAAATTCCCATTGCGGCGGTGCTCGGCTTGTGTGCCGCATCCGCGGTTAGTGCTCAGCCGCTGCCCGCGGATCCGACCACCGATCCGCGTAGTGCGCCGGCGCCGTCACCGCCAGGCGCAGACGCCGCTGCACCGCCGGCTGCTTATCCTCCGGCAGTTTATCCCCCCGCCGTTTACCCCCCTGCGACTTATGCGCCGGCACCGCCCGTCGGCTACGCTCAACCGGCGCCGTCGGCATTCGACCGTGGCGTGATGGAAGATGCCAATTCGGATCGTGCCTTGTTGGCACCTACCGCGTTGACGCCGCCGGCAGGATCGTTTTCGTTCACCAACTATGAAATTTTTTGGATGACCGCAAGCTACTCGCCCACAGACAATCTTCAGCTCACGGCGGGCACCACCGTGCCGGTGGCAGCAGATATGCCATTTGTCGGCTCGTTGAGCGCCAAGCTCCAGTTGACGAAGACCAACACCGTGCGGCTAGCGCTGCATGGGGTCATCGGCGGCGGCGTTGAATCAGGCTCGGGTGGTTCGGCCGGGCTGGTCGGTGGCGTGTTGACCTATTGCCTAGATGCGCAATGTTTGTCACATCTCAGTGGTTACGTTGGTGCGGGCGTTACTGTGGAGTCCAGGGCATCGGTACCTATGGTCATTGCAGCCTCGGGCATTTTCCGGTTGACCAACCGGTTGCGGGCCATCGTCGAAATTGACACCGCGTATATCGCAGGAGATTTCGCAAAGACCTCAAATTCATTTTTGGCTAACTATGCACTGCGCTTCACCGGGCCAGACCTGGGCGTTGATTTTGGTTTTGTGAAGCTATTCGTCGACGGTGAAGATGCAATTCCAGAAGTGCCACTGGGTATTCCGTTCGTAAGCTTCACCTATCGTGGTGGTCCGAACTTCTAACGTTAGGGTCGATGTAAATGTATTGTCGCCCGATCGTGCTCGTTGCTTGCGGTGCGCAACGCACCCACGATGGCCGCTGGTAAGCCAGCGTCGACCAGTTCGCGCTGACATGCCGCGGCATGGTCCGCCGGCACACACAGCAACAAGCCGCCGCTGGTTTGGGCGTCGCACGCTAGGCTAACAAGTTGCTCGGTTGCATCACTGACGTCGGCGCAGTCGGCAGCTACCGGCGAACCATCGGCCCAACGCAGCATCGGTGCAACAAAGGTACGGTTAGCTTTGCTGCCACCGGGGCACAGGCCCAGTGCAAAATGTTCGCGCACGCCAGGGAGCAACGGTAGGTCAGCTAGCTGAATATCGGCGATCAGTGCGGTATCGCGTAGCAAATTGCGCAGATGTCCACACAGCCCAAAGCCGGTGACATCGGTGGCGGCTTTGACGCCGTGGCGATGCGCAATCTGCGCAGCGCTGCGGTTGAGCGTGGTCATGGATTGCACTGCCGCTGCGATGTGCGCAGCACTTGCAGTTTGTTTTTTGATCGCTTGTGATAACACGCCGGTGCCCAACGCTTTGGACAAGATCAACACATCGCCGGTTGTTGCGTTACGGTTCGACCACACCCGGCTCGCCTCGACTTCACCTGTCACCGCTAAGCCAAATTTAACTTCGGGATCGCGTACCGAGTGGCCACCGACGACGGCCACGCCGGCGGCAGCGCAGGCTTGTTGGCCGCCGGCTAAGATCTCATGCAGCACTTCGAGCGGCAAAATTTCGTCGGAGAAGAACACTAAGTTGAGTGCAAAGCGCGGTTCGCCGCCCATGGCCCACACATCGGACATCGCGTTGGTCGCTGCAATCGCGCCAAACGTGGCGGGGTCGTCGACCAGTGGCGCAATGACGTCGGTGGTAAGTACCAACTCGGTGCCCGGCGTTACTTTTACGACGGCGGCGTCATCGGAATAGCGATGATCCACGACGACGTCGTGGCCAAGCTCGCGGCTGGCGCCATCGCGGGTGCGATCGAGTACTTGGGTCAGTTCATTGAGGCGGAGCTTAGCGGCGCAGCCACCGCCACGCGCGAATTCGGTCAGTCGGATCACCATGAGATGCGTTGGTGTAGCACTTCTTGACGCAACGATTGAGCACTTCCTCGTTGCGATTTGGGATATGCAACAAAGACCCCTAAGGTCCCTTTTTCTTTAAAGTAGTACGCGCCATCGACGATGACCGCGTCGTTATCGGCCTGCACAGCATAAACCCCAGTGGGTCGGTTGGTGCCTGCGATGAGTTCGCGGCTTTTGCTCACGGATTGCAGCCCGGCTTTGCTTGCGATTTCATCAAAATCTGAAAAGTCTTTAGCATTGCCAATCACGGAGATCACGATGATTGCCGTATCGTTTCCGATCCACCGATAGGTGATGCCGTTGCCGTCGGGCACGGCCTCAGGAAACGGACTGTCTTGTTCAAAGCCTGGCGGCACGAGGAGTTTAAAATCAGAATTTTTAAACAGCGTGCCCGATAAACTGTAGTTCAGCTTGGGGGCTTCAATTGCAACCTGCCAATTATCGATGGCTTGCGGCGGCGGTTGGCTTGGGCCGGGTGGGGCGGGCGGTTCATTGGGGGCAGGTAGCCCTGCGGGCCCGTCGTGGCCACGCGGAATGTCGGGTTTCGAATTGGACCCAACAATCGGCGGGTTGGTGGTTGCCGACGTTTTGCTTGCGTTGAAATACAGCGCGGTGCCGACGCCGCCGCCGACCACAACAACGGCCGCAATGCCGAGCAGCAACGGTGTTTTCGACGACGTGTGCCGGCGCGAAATCAGACTGGTCTCAGGCGCATTCACCATGGCGCCCGGTGTTGGCGCCGCCGCCGGCCGTGGTGACGCCAAGACGTTCGGCGCCACGGCAGCGCCCCCAGGCACGTTGGCCGCAAGCGGCGAATACGCCGCGCGATGCGCACCGGGTGCATAGGGTGACGGTGGCGCGACGGCCGCCGCGGCTGCGCCAGCTACCGCGTTGCCTGCCGCATAACTCGACGCGACGGTGACACTTGGTACATGGCCGGCCATCGGCCCGGTCGGTCCGGTTGGGATCGCGGCCGCAGGTGCGAATGACGCTGGTGGCGTGACCTGAGGATGTTGCGCACTGCCCACTGCTTGGGCGCTTGGGGCATAGGCGTAGTGCGGGCTCAGGCTGGCTGATACTTGCATCATCATGTCGCCAAACAGTTCCATGTTGGCGATGCGCTGCGCGGGTTCTTTGGCTAGGCCGGCCAACACCAAGTGATCGAGCGCGGCTGGCAGTCCGAGATCCGGACGTCGGGCACTTGGCGCGGTGGGCTGGTCCATCAGGTGTTGGGATAACATCGACAGCACCGTGGTGGCGTCGAACACCATGCGGCCAGTGAGCAACTCATACAAAATGGCGGCCAGCGCATAAACATCCGTGCGGCCGTCGATCGCTTCGCCTTTGATTTGTTCAGGCGACATATACTGCGGCGTGCCTAACACATCGCCGGCTTGGGTCATGGCGGTGGCTCGCGAGTCGTCGCGCAGTTTTGCGATGCCGAAATCGAGGACCCGAGCGATGTCAGTGTGCTTGCCTCGGTCTTGCAGCATCACGTTGTCGGGTTTGAGGTCGCGGTGCACGATGCCATGGCTATGAGCGTCGGCCAGCGAGGCTGCGATCTGCGCGGTAATGTACAACGCGCGTTGCGGTGGCAACGGGGCTTGTTGGCCAACGACTTTGCGCAGCGATTGGCCTTCGACGAATTCCATCGCGATGAACAACGTGCCGTCGGTGTCTTGGCCGAAATCGTAAATCCCAACGGTGTTTGGATGGTTGAGCTTGGCTACCGCTTCGGCTTCGGCATTGAAGCGCCGGAGCAACAGCGGGGTGGCCACCAGATCGGGTTTGAGCAGCTTGAGTGCAACGGTGCGTTTGAGCGACATCTGCTCAGCGCGATACACTGCACCCATGCCGCCTTCGCCGATTTTTGCCAACACCCGGTACCGCCCTGCGATTTGCCGGCCGATCATGCGTGCATCGCCGTCAATGCCCGACGGCTCTGTCATCGGATGCGTTGACGCCACCGGCTGCCCGCACACGCCACAAAACCGAGTATCCGCGTTGACCGCCTTACCGCAATGCTTGCAGTTCACGCGCCGAGTATAGCCTGAACTGTTACCCCACATCCAAAGTGGGATCAGGGTATTTCAAATCAGGAAGCGACAGTGCGCTAGCGATCGGCGGTCAATGGCCGTAGCCCAAACAACGCGTATATCGAACTGCCCGGGCTGCCGCCCCGAATGATCCGAAGATCGATGTGGCGGTCGTCAAAAAGTGAAATCAGCACTAGGGCGGATTCGCCTTGGGCCATTTGCGCGAAGCACAGATAGACCCGTAGCGGTGCATTATCAAATGTCATGGTTGCTAGTGCATCAGCCTCGGCACCTGGCACCGAGACAATTTCACCCAACGTAATGCCAGGCATTGTTAGCCTGCCGCGCAGGCCGTGGCGATCGAGCGCAACAATGTCAAGCGTCGCGATGGTGCCATCGGCCATGCCGTCGCGCAAGATCGGGTCAACACTGGTGAGGCCTCCTTGCCAGGTGCCACGAAAGTCACGTAAATCATTGCAGCTGGCGAGCCCACAAAGAGCCAGAATTACAACCAGGATCTTCACGCCGACCAAGCTACACGATGGCCGGCGGTTAGGCTACGTTGTAGCGAGTGGCAAACCTGCGCTTATGGGCAACGCTGACGTGCGTGACGCTGCTAACCACAGTGCCACGCATCGCTCCTGCGGTCGCGCAACCTGGGTCGGTTACGCCAGGGCCACGTGATGCCACGTCGCCGAGCACGACGGCTGGGCCGAATGCCGAGCCAGCTGCACCGGCGCCGGCCACCGATGGTACCGCTCGCGATTCCTCCGATGCCGTGCCAACCGCTGGGCCCAGCAACGAGCCTGCCGAGGCACTAGTACCCGCCGGCACCGTCGGCCCGGAGGCACCGCCGGATGCACCGGATGGCACCACCAGCGACGCTGTGTCGCCGTTCGATTTCACGCTTGATCGCGGCAGCTTCGGGCCGCGCATTATGGTGGAAGCGGTTGATGTCGTCGGCAACGACAGCACCGATGTCGAGATTATTCGTCGGGCGCTGGCGATTTCACCGGGCGACACATTTGCGGCAGGTGATCCAACCTTGCGCAACGCACGGTTCAAGGTGTTGGCACTTGGCTATTTCCGGGACGTTGAATTATCGCTGCGGCGCGGCAGCGATCGTGGCAACGTAATTTTACGCGTCGCGGTACGGGAGCGAGGCACGATATCGCTCAACCGCTTGTGGTTTGGGGCGTCGACGATTTCCCGAGGCTGGTTGGGTACCGACATCAGCGAACGCAACCTGTTCGGAACTGGCATCACTGTCGGTGGCGGCCTAGTTTTTGCTGATACCAATGCAGCCCTCGAAGGCGGGCGTAACCAATGGGCAACCGAGCTGCGCCTCGGTGCGGGTAATTTGCGTGGCTCGCATTGGGGTGTGCAGGCCAGCGCCGCGCTAGCGCAAGGCGCCGAAGCGTATCGGGTCGCTGGCGACGGGAGTGACAGCCGCTTGTCCGAGTTCCGTGCCTTTGCGTATCGGCGCACCGAGCTGCGTGGCGGGGCAACCTATGATGTGTCTTCGCTGACTCGGATTTCGCTCGGTGGTGTGGCGGAGTTTTTTGATGCCTCGTTGCCGCTGGCCCCCACGCGGGTGTTACCCGACGGCCGGATCACCGGGATTGATTTGCAGCTCGACGATGGTGTGTCGCGCAACGTCGCTTTTACCGTGGGCTTCGATCGCGACACCCGGACCGATGCGGTTTTGCCGCACGCCGGTAATCGCTTGAGTGCGCTGGTGGCGCTCGGCTCGGGCCTACTCGGCGGTGATTATAATTATGCCAGCGTGTTAGGCCGCTATGAACATTGGTGGAGCGTCGGCAAACGCGCAACCATTGGCTTTCGCGCGGGCGGCGGTGTCATCATGGGCCGCGCCCCACGGTTTGATCAGATCCATGTTTCCGATCTTAATCGCATGACGCCCCCGCGCGCCATGGGCTTATCGGTGTCGGCGTCACCGGCAGTGGCGTTGTTGCCGACGCGGCCTGAAAAGCCGGTGTATGGCGACGTCGGTGGCAGCGTTGCGGTGGAGTATGCGTGGACGGTATTTCGCAGCGGCTCCAATCGTGTCTATGGTGGTGATTTGTTTTTTGGTGCGGGCCTATGGGGCCTGGCCGATTCGGCTGCCCTGCGCACCCGCGATTCGTCGCTGTGGCGGGCCATGCCGGTCGATATTTTTCTTGATGCCGGCTTGCGCATCGATACCGATGTCGGAGCGTTTGAGTTCACCATTGCCAATCTGCTGGGGCGGCTACCGCTGTGATGCGCACGTGGGCGATGTCCGTCAGCCTCACTTGTTGCCTCGCCTTGGTTAGCGCACCGGCCTATGCCGACGATGATGACGAAAAGCCGATCGTTACCAAAATGCGTTTCGTCGAACGCGCCAATGACCTAACGGCGTACACCAACATCACGGCGCTGTTTGATGGCGCCACCTACAATAATTTGGAAAATGGCTTTCCGTCGACGGTGGTGATTCGCTTGTGGGTGTATCCACGCGGCCAAACCGATGCCGTGAGTTTTGCATTGCTGCGCCGGCGTTTGGTTTATGATTTGTGGGACGAAGTGTATGTAGTGCGTCTCGAAGAGCCGAGTGGCGTGCGTGAATTGAGGGTCCGCTACAAAGCCGAAGCGCTCAAGCTGTTGACGACGATGGATGGCATTGCCATTGCGGCGCTCAAAGCCGTGCCGTACCAAGCCCAGTTTCAACTCGCGGTGGTGGCGGAGCTAAATCCGGTATCGAAAGAAACCTTGGCCGAAGCGCGGCGCTGGTTGTCGCAAGGCACCGGCGGTGGGCTCGAACGCGGCGGCTCGTTTTTCGGTTCGTTTGTGTCGGTGTTTGTGAACTTAAAAATCCCCGAAGCCGATCGGGTGTTGCGGTTGCGCTCGCAACCATTTTTTCGGCCGAGGCCAACCCGATGAAGCCCGCGTCGAGCAACCCGCCGCCGCGTCGTCGCTGGGTCAATTTGCAAGTCAAAATGGCGTTGGCGTTGATGTTGTTGGTGCTAACACCGCTGTTATTATCGGCCTATTTGATCAACCAGATCGGTCACGTCGCTGCCAACTTTGCCGCCAACGATGCAACTGCACGCCAAGCGCCGATGGAAAAAGCCTTGGATGTATATCGCGAGCTGATCGAAACCACCAAGTTGTTGCATACCGAAGTTGCCGCTCGGTTAGCGCAACGCCCCGATATTGCCGAGCTGCGCGCCGACGCTGCGGTGGCAGCGTTGGTCGATATTGAAGCGGGGCTCAACGAGATAACGCTGGTGAAATCCGACGGCACGGTGGTTGCGCAGGCTAGCCGGCCGTTGCCCGGGCCGCGTTGGCGCGCCAAACAAATGGAGTATCCATTGGCCGGCGGCACGCTGCGATTGTCATTCGAAGTGCCGGCAACGTTGCAGGCCGACTATCAAGAGTTGAAAGTTGCACTCGATGCATCGCGCCAAGTGGCCGCGATTTCAACGGCGCTGCCCAATAGTTACGAGCGGGCATTTTTGGCGTTGATGGCCGGCGCAGCATTATTGGCAGCGGGCCTCGGTGTCGTTGCCTCCACGTTTGTGACACGGCGGATCAAAGCGTTGGTGCAGGTGGCGCGGCAAGTTTCAGCGGGGCAGAGCGAAGCCCGGGTGGCGTTGCGTGGTCACGACGAGATGGCCGAACTTGGCGGCGCTTTTAATAAGATGCTCGACGATGTTGATGCCAGCCGTAGCCAAATTGAATACTTGCAGCGCATTGGGGCTTGGCAAGATGTGGCGCGGCGCTTGGCGCATGAAATCAAAAATCCACTCACTCCAATTCAGTTGGCAGTGCAGCAGTGTGTTTCAATGTACAAGGGCGATGACGCCAAATTCCGCCGTCTGCTCGACGACACCGGCGAAATCGTCGAAGAAGAAATCGCTGGGTTGCGGCGCTTGGTTGATACCTTTCGCACGCTGGGCCAATTGCCCAAAGTCGAAGCCGCGCCACTTTCCCTCGACGAAGTTATCGCGGAGCTGAGCTTGGATCCGGCAATGGCGGCTCGCTTGAAACTGGTGCCGCCGGCGACGGGGATCACGGTGCGCGCTGACAAATTGTTGCTCAAACGGGTGTTGGCCAATCTGGTGGAAAATGCGATTCACGCTGGGCAAGAGGCCAAACAACCAGGTGATGTCACGGTGTCATGGCAAAGCAGCGCAAATGGTGGCGCAGTAATCTGGGTCGATGATCAAGGCAAAGGTGTTGCCGTCAATCAGCGCGAGCGCATCTTTGAACCGTATGTCACCAGCAAAGCCACAGGCACCGGCCTGGGCCTCGCGATCTCAAAGAAAATTGCCTTGGAACACGGTGGCGATTTGCAAGTAGCGCCCGACGCTGCGCCGACCGGCGGTGCGCGATTTGTCGTTACGTTGCCAGCAGCCTAAGCGTCAGGACTGCGCTATGCTTGCCCCATGATGAATGCACTTCGCAGGCATTGGTTCAGTATCGCTGGTGCCGTCGTCGGTGGCGCCGGTGGCTTTGCCTACTATATTTTTTGGGGTTGCGATTCGGGTTGAGCGACCCGCAGTAGTCCGGTGTTCATGACCTTGATGGGCATGGCGCTTGGACTCTCGGTGACCGGTGGTCGCCGTTCGTCAGTTCAATAGCTAGTCAGCAATTCGCCTGCGACGGGTCGAATCTTTTTTGCAAAATCAATACTGCACCGAGAACGTGCGGCCATCCGCAAGTTCGCAGTTCAAGGAAGTTAC
>JAGPDK010000061.1 GCA_018057605.1 Kofleriaceae bacterium
GGGTGAATGCTGCGGCTATGCCGCAGCAGAGGGGACGGGCAAGTCCCCGATCTGCAAACCGCGCGAGTAACGCGTGGTGGGGTGAATGCTGCGGCTATGCCGCAGCAGAGGGGACGGGCAAGTCCCCGATCTGCAAACCGCGCGAGTAACGCGTGGTGGGGTGAATGCTGCGGCTATGCCGCAGCAGAGGGGACGGGCAAGTCCCCTCTCAATTAACAACGCGCAGCGACTTGCGGCCGGGCGGAATCGCCGGACGGCCACCGTCTTCGATCTGCGTTGGATCGAGTTGCGGGGCGACCGAAACCACCGCGGTTTTATTGCTGGTTTTGGCAGCTGCGCGCCGCGCAATGCCAAGCAGCTTCTCGTGCGCAGCTTTGTGCATCTTCTCATCGGCGCGCGTGACCATATTGATCAGCTTATGTTTGTAGTACGCCAGCTTGTCTTTGCGAGCGCCAACTTCGTAAATGAGGTCGGCCGTAGTGCAGCCCACCATGTGCGGGCTCTTGTGGAACGGATGCTCCAGCTCTGGGTGCTTGTTGAGATACGCACGCACTTCGTCGATCGACATATTGACGTCAGCCAGCGCCTTATCAACTTCACGTTGCGCCGATTGTTTGGCTTTGAATAATTGCATTTGCACGCGGCTGTACACGTTCACGGCACCATCGCCGTTGGTTTCAATCGGCAAGAAGATGGCTTGAGGGTACAGCTCGGTGATGAGGCTTTGAATGCCGTCTGAAACCGACGACGATGGCATGCAACCGAACGGCTTGACCGACAAGGTCATATTGACCTTGGAGTACGCCACGTTTTGAATCAGCTTGCCAACTTCCATGTGGCCTTCGCCGCCACGGAGGTTATTGTCGTAAAATGCGTGCGAGACATCGGCGATTTCAGCTTGGTTGGCCAAGTGAAAATCTTTAAGGCCAAGGGCAAACGAAATCGACTGGAACAACCCCAGTAGTACTTTTTCGCCAGCCCACAATTGCGCCATGCGTTTGCGAACGTCGACGCCTTGCAGTGAGAACTTGCTACCGCCGGCGCCTTTGTTGGCGTCAGTGCCACGCAGCGTTGCACGCTCTTTGGTGTCGTAGCGACCTTGCCACACCATGTACATTAACCACGCGGTGACAATTTGAATGTCAACTTCGGCGCCCTCGCCTTCGAGGAAACGTTGCAACCCGTAATTGCCATCGCCTTCGGTGGTCATCGCCCAGAATTCACCAATAATACCAACCCGAGGTTTTACCTTAAGTTTGTCGACTTTGACCGCAGCAAGCAACTTGCGCGCTTGGTACAACGCCATTGGGATCGATGTGGCATTTTCAAATGCCGCTGAAATAATCGACTTGGCTTGTTCAAGTGCGCGATCGGCAGCGCCGGCCTCGACTTCGTATGGCCGAATGCGATAGCCCAACGCGTTGAGCGCGTCGCCGATCAGAATGGCGCGAATGATACCCCAGAAAAACGTCGGGTTCATTTCCAAGCCAACCCCGTCGCCGGTTGCTTGCTTGAGCCCACCGGTCTGCTGGAACAACAAAACCCGGAAGCCATCAAACCCTGAATCGCGCAAGGCTTTGCGATACTCGGTGACGTACGTACCAAAGCGGCACGGGCCACAAGCACCGGCCGTGATGAACACGTGATTCTTAACGATGTCTTCGGTTTTTTGGCCTTGTTCGCGCAAACCGTCGAGGTATTTTACCAAGTTACCAACCGTGAAATACGTTGGGTTGCATTGGCCGCGGTTGCCGTACTCGCGCCCAAATTGCAGCGCATCGTTATCTGGCGTATCCATCGCCATGACTTTGTAGCCAATGCCGCGAAGTGCAGCTTGAACAAACAAGTCGTGGGCCATGGTTAGCCCCGAAACCAAGATGGTGGTGTGTTCGCGTTGTTCACGGGTAAACGTGCGCGGTACCGCGTCAAACCATTGTTTCACCGAGTCAACCGGCAAACCTAAGCGACGGCGTTCATCATCTTCAAATTTTTTGAGCTCGGCCTCGATGTTATCGAGCGACATGTTGTCGAGATTACCAAGATTGCCGCCATTGCCATTGTTCGTTGTATTCATCTGAAGTCGTCTCCTGAAGGTGCCTGATGCCTGAAAGGCGATCGATGGGTTGTAAGCTGTTCAATGCTGCGCCACATTTGCGCGCAGTTAAGGACGCGCAATTGTTGGCGTGGCCATGGATTACGTTCGATTCACAACGTTGAGCGATTGCGATCGTTTCGCCGTGGTTTCGCGCCGGGTGTTTTCCGTACCATCCGGCAGCCACGCCGCAACTTCATGCGCCAGCGCGTTTACTTGTTTATCAAGATTCTCGTCGATGCGACCGGCTTGCGCCAAGCGAACTTGCAAGCCGCGCATCAGTTCAAGCTTCTTAACCGTAAGCGACTTGTCGAGTTGAACTTTTTTGTCAGCTTGATCTTCGAGTTTTTCCTTGAGCAACATCAGCGTGTACGCATAGGTCTTGACGCGGATTTTGATCGAGCCCGATGGCTTATTGGCATCGATATCGTGGAGTGCCGAATAGGCCTTCCCGGCCGAACCAATGATGCTGTCGATCAAACCGTAGGTCGGGGCATCGTGACCGCACTTAAAACTCGATAGATCGAGACACGCCATATTGGGGTGACGCGATGCGAATTTCGCGGCCCACACTTTTTGCACCGAGTTGGTCGAGTAATTCTCCGGCCACACGTCGGTTACATCCAGCGCCGAGTCGATCACTCCTTTGGCCAAATCTTCAGCAAAGTACGGTCGTAAGAACGCATCGTCCTTGGGAATCGAACGCATCGACAAGATTGGATAGCCGAGCGCTTGAAACTCTTCGAGCACCGAGTGATTGAGCCCTGGATCGTTATGATAAGGACGACCGAGCATAATCAGCGCCACGCGATTTTCACGGGTGACTTCTTCGACGATTTCAGCGCCCTTCCGCTGCATTTCGACTTCGAAGGCATCCACGGCCTTGAACCCTTGATCGATCGCGAAATCGCTTTCGTCTTCGGTCATGCCCAGCAGCGGGCCCCATTCGCGGAACATTTGTTTTTTGCACATCAACGGCTCATTGAGCGTGACGGCGGTGTCGAGATAACTGATGCCACGCTCAGCAAAGAAGTCGGTTTCTTTGGTAAACGCTGCGCGCAAAACTTTGGGCGTACCCGAGACCACCGGACACGATGCGGTGTCCATCTGGTTGATAATGTAGGTCGGCAAGTGAGTGATCGCCGGGAAGAAGATGTAGTTCAACGCCTTCTTTTCATGGTGCTTGAACAGCAAGTTATGAATGTGCGCTTGGCACACTTTCGATGGATAACATGGATCGACCGAGCCGTACTTGCAGCCTTCTTGCCACAACTCTTCGCTGGTCTCGTCGGAGAACACCACGTTGCGGGAATCCACGCCTAATGCTTCAAAGTAGGTGCGCCAAAACGGACCGGTGGAATACAGGTTCAACACGCGCGGAATACCGATGCGGGCATCGCGGCGTTTTTCCCAGTTTTCCGCAGAGCTGCGTTGGAATGGACGCTCGATCTCTTTGTGCCGCAACGCGCCGAGCAGGGTTTTCTTAACAACAATGTCCTTGATGGGCGCGCCATGGACCGGCATCGGCGCTGCTTCAAAGAAGCTCTTGAACGCCAGCTTGGCTTCGTAATCCACTAAGTTTGGATATTTTTTCATCCGCGTTTGACGCTCTTTATTGAGCTTCTTGAGCGAATCCATATTCTCGACCGTGCCTTTTTCACACGAAAAACCCGAGATATAGCGAGCGGTTTTACCGTCGAGCGTCGCCGTGTCGATAAACGTCCGCGAGCAATTGTTTGGACAGAAATTGCAGCGGGTCGTCTCGTCGTTGGTCGAGGTGAAGTTGATCGCGATTGCCTGATCGAACCCGACAAAGCTGGTTTTGCCACTGCGCCGCGTGACCCGCAATGCTTCAAACGCGGCACCGATCGCGCCGGCTTCACCGGTGTGCGGGTGCAGATACACCTCGGCGTTGGGCACGCGTTTTTCAATGTAGTCGACCTGGGCTTTGAGCGCGGCCATGTTCTTCTGGGTGCCGCCTTGCAACACAAACACCCGGCCGAGTTCCGCCATGCGCGGAATCTGCACCACGTATTGCCAAATGTTCTTCGGCAGCACCAACGCTAAGCCGGCGAGCAATTCTTCACGGGCGTAGCCTTCTTTTTGAAAGTTAACGCGATCCGAGTCGAGGAACACCGCGCAGCCGTACGAGAACTTCGGCGACAATCGCGCCTGGAACGCAACTTCGGAATACTGCCGTACCGGCACGCCGAATTGATCGGCCATGGCTTGCAGCAACATGCCGTTGCCCGCTGAGCAGCTATTCGAAAGGCGAAAGTTTTTCACATCGCCGTTCTGCATAAACATCACTTTGATGTCTTGGCCGCCGATGTCGCAAATCACATCGACATTCGGAAACCAACGTTTCGAACTCATCATGTGGGCGACGGTCTCAACGATGTTTGCGTCGGCACCGAGCGATTTTTCAAGCACATCGCCCGCGTAGCCAGTGACGCCAAAACCAGTAACATCCAACGTCGCGCCTTGGGCGGTTGCCCACGCCTTCATATCGGCAAACATGTCTTTCATGTCGGAAATCGGATTACCCTTCGAGAGGGTGTAGACCTTTTTGAGAATGTTTTCATTTTCGTCAATGAAAACGCACTTCGATGAGGTGGAGCCGCCGTCGAGACCGATGACGCCGCGATAGGTCTTGCCAGCTTCAAGAATTGCATCTTCGTAATCTGGAGTGCGGTACTTATGCTCAAACGCAACCCGCTCGGAGTCGTGTTCGATTAGGCCTGCGCCAGCCGATTCGCCGAGTTTAGATTTACGGCCGTGATTGATAAATTCTTCGAGCGGCTCAAGCCCGCGATACTTGCCGACATTCTCGGGCTCATACAACCCGAACAACACCGCGCCATAGGCTGCGTAGTACTCGGAATTGGCAGGTACAAAGATCAATTCTTCGATTGGAATCGTTTTGTCGTACTCATAGCCGCGCTCGGCCCAGGTTTCTGGAATGCGCAGGCGCCAGCATTCTTGCAGGAACGGCAAATAGGTATTGGGGCCACCCAGCAGCAGGACTTTGCTTTTGAGGGTGTTGCCACGGGTGAGCACGGCCAGATTCTGGCTGACAATGGCGTCAGCCAATGAGTTCATGATTTCAGCGCGCGGGATGCCCGACTTCACCAAATTGACAATGTCGGTTTCAGCAAACACGCCGCACTTGGCAGCAACATGGTGCAGTTTGGTTGGGTCGAACTTGAGGACCGAAACCTCTTCACGCGGCATGCCCACTTTAATGAAGCACTTATCGATGGTCGCACCCGTACCCGATGCGCACTTGTCGTTCATCGAGGTTTGGGCGGTCTTGTCGCCGGTTTCTTTGGCGGTCTTGAACATGATGATCTTGGCGTCTTGACCGCCAAGCTCAATCACCGAGCCGACATCGGGGTGCATTTTTTCAACGGCCATCGTGACCGCGTTCACTTCTTGGACAAACTTAGCGCCTAGTTGCGCCGCGATCGGGCCGCCGCCGGAGCCAGTAATGAAACAACGGATCTGCTCGTTTTTGAGTTCCGGGAATGCCAGATGGATGTCTTTGAGCATGTCACGCGTCATTTCAGGCTGACGGGTTTCGTGACGCAGGTACTTGCTCCAAATGATTGCTTTGGAGTCAGGCTCGACGACGGTCATCTTGACGGTGGTGGAACCAACATCGATACCGATGACGTACTTATTATCTGGAGAAATCGTGGCCATGAACGCTCCTGAGGGACTCGGAAAAAGCCTAGACTGACGTGTCAGTCTAGCGATGCGTGATGGCTCAGACTCTACTCAATATGACAGCCAAGTCTAGAGTTATCTTTGCGGAATGTATGATCTCTTGGGATATGACAGGGTGAGTCAGAACGGTGGCATGGTGCGCAGTCTCATACGCACCGAGCGCAAACCCGCAAGATTTTTCACGTTTGTAATTATATTATGACGCCGGCTCATTTGGTCCAGCCAATTAGCCTGAGCTGGGTCAAATACCAACGACGAATTATATTCACCGAGACCGTGATAGGCGTGAAGCTAGAAACGTATGCCAGCGTAATCTTGTCGCAAAAACGGTAGCGCCAGTCGGGCGGCCCGTGGCGCAACAACACGGCTCAAAGGTAATTCAGACGTGAATCGGGTGGGGAAATAGTTTCGATAGAACATGGTGTGACAGGCTCGCGTCGCCAAATCGGGCAAGGCCTGCAACCGCGCGCGCATCGCAGGATCGCGGCACGTTGCAATTTGCTGATTCACCAATTCAACATCGAATGCGTCCGGCTCGCGCCACCGGGGTTCACCAACCACCGACGTTTGCTCCATCGGTGTAGGCGAATTGCGGTGGTCCCATAGCGAGACTTCCCCTGTACTTGCGAATGGATCGACGGGCACGCCGTTAAGCCAGGTACCGAAGTGCAGGTGCGGAGGATCCATGAAACCTGCCGCAACGAAATTGATGCCCGAAGCGCCCGACAACGCTACCACCTGCCCGGCTGCAACCTCATCGCTGACGTTGACCACAGTTCGCGCCAGATGCGCCATGACCGTGGTCAAGCCGTCGCCATGATCCAACATCAATTTTTTACCACCGCGATGATAGTCGTCGACGATCAAACGCACTACGCCAGCAGCCGGTGCAACCAAGCGTGTGCCCGGCGGCGTTGCGAAGTCGGTTGCATTATGACTGTCATAGCTCAGCGTGCCACCGCGAAAATCTTGAACCTGCGATTTCCGCACGCTCCAACCTAAGGCTGGTGATGTCGGCGTGCGATTGAACAGATTATAGATCGGTAGTTCACGACCAAAGGGCTGCCGGCCCAGCCACAACTGCGCAGCCCAACTCGGTTTTAGAATGCGCAGCGACGACAAACCAAACCGCGCTTTGGGTGAATAGGCGTCGCCAACAATAGCCAACCGACTCTGGCGCAACCTTTCACCGAAGGGCGTTAGCCCGAGGGTTTCAAGTAACGTTACCGGTGCCATGGGCTTAGTGTACGAAATTGCCCATGCGCTGCGTGCGCCACGCCGTCGGCGTCCAACCCCACTCTTTGAACGACAACCAAATGAAGGTGGCTTTGCCTTTCATATTGTCGATGGGCACCGCCCCCCAATAGCGCGAATCGAGCGAATTGTCGCGATTGTCGCCCATCGCAAATACGTGGCCGGGGGGCACCACGCAGTGCGCTTGCTGCGCGCAAGCCTGGGCGTGCTCGTCAGTCACGACAATTTTGCCCGAAGCTTGCAGGGCTGAGTCGGGGCCTAGCCCACCCTGGTTGGCACAGCTCGGCGCCGGGCCTTCACGATCGGGAAAATCATGATCGCCGATTTCACCTTGTTGATATACATCAAATTCAAAACCACCTACTTGAGCCGCGAAACGTTGGCAGGTCTTTTGCCGCCATGCGCCGTTTTCGACGTCTTCGTAACTGCAGTTGCCGGGCTTTGCGACATGCGGTACGGCCCGGCCGTTGATGAACAAAACGTCGCAACGAACCTCCACGGTGTCGCCCGCAACAGCGACGATGCGCTTGATGTAATCCTTATTGCCGATGCAGGGCTGAATGAACACGCCGACTTCGCCTCGATGTGGGCTCCGCGTCGTAAATAATTTTTTGCCGGTGAATGGCATGCGCATGCCATAGACCAGCTTGTTAACAAAAATATGGTCGCCAATCTCGAGCGTTGGATACATCGAGCTCGACGGAATCTTGAAAGCTTCGACGACGAATGCGCGCAACAACAAAGCAATCACAATTGCTACCGCGATTGATTCGAAATACTCTAGGCCGGCCGATTTTCCGGAAACCGGCGACACTTGATCGACCAGCGCGTCAAGGGCTGGCAACGAGCTGCGCATCTGGCCGACATCGTTAGCAGCAAGCGCTTGCTGGGCCCGCTCCATTGCCGCGACGAGCTTGGCCGAACCTTCGTGGCGGGGCGTCGCGGCCAACAATGCCTTGGCCTGCTTCACCAGGATGGTGGTTTCCTTGCGGACTCGACGATCTATCGAAGCAGCTTTGGGCATAACAACGTTAGTCCACTTTTAGCACAGTCAAAAACGCTTCTTGCGGCAACTCAACCGAGCCCACCGACTTCATCCGCTTTTTGCCCTCTTTTTGCTTATCTAAGAGCTTACGTTTGCGACTGATATCACCACCATAACATTTGGCGGTAACGTCCTTGCGAATCGCTTTGACGGTGCTGCGCGAAATAATGCGGCTGCCGATCGCGGCTTGGATGGCCACATCGAACATCTGCCGAGGCACGACGTCCTTCATTTTGCTGCACAGCTCGACGCCGCGATGATACGCGCTGTCGCGATGCACCACGATCGACAGCGCATCAAGGCGCTCGCCGTTGATGATCACATCCAGGCGTACCAGGTCGCTCTCGCGGTACCCTGCTGGTTCATAATCCAGCGAGGCATAACCACGCGACATGGTTTTGAGCCGATCGTAAAATCCGAAGACCACTTCGGCCAGGGGCATTTCGTACACGACCCGCACCCGACCACCTGGATCGTAGTGCAAACCTTGTTGCACACCGCGCCGCTCTTGGCACAGCTGCATAATTGCCCCGACGTATTCTTGCGGCAGGTGAATCGTCGCCGTGATGATCGGCTCTTCGATCGTTTTGAACTTACCGATATCGGGAATTTTCGCAGGATTATCGCAGACGATAACCTCGCCGCCCTCTAATCCGATGCGATACTGCGCGCTTGGCGCGGTGGTGATCAAGTTCAGATTAAACTCGCGTTCGAGTCGCTCTTGGATAATCTCCATGTGCAACAAGCCCAAAAATCCAGTACGGAACCCAAAGCCCAACGCAACCGAGGTTTCTGGTTCAAACGTAACCGACGCATCGTTGAGCACCAAGCGGCCCAGCGCATCGCGCAAGTTTTGGTAATCGGCTGCATCCACTGGGAAAAGCCCAGCGAACACCATTGGTTGCACGGTTTTAAAACCGGCCAACGGAGTCGCACACGGATTATCGTGGTCGGTCATGGTGTCACCGACCCGAGCGTGGGCGATGTCCTTGATAGCCGCAGCGACGATGCCGACCTGCCCGGCCTCAATGCAGTCAACCTCAACGGCACCAGGCTTGCGCACCGCGGTCATGGTGCATTCGTAGACTTGATTGGTGGCCCAAAAACGCAGCTTTTGGCCTTTTTTGACTCGACCTGCCATCACCCGAACCAAGACCACAACGCCTCGGAACGAATCGTACCAACTGTCAAAAATCAACGCCGACATCGGCGCTTCGCGGTCGGCCACCGGCGGTGGAATCCGCTTTACAACGGCTTCCAACATATCGTGAATGCCGATACCGGTTTTGGCCGAAACCAAACACGCGTCGGAGGCATCGAGCCCGATGGTGTCTTCGATCTGCTTTTTGATTTCGTCGGGGCGTGCCACCGGCAAATCGATTTTATTAAGCACCGGCACGATGGCCAAATTGTTATCGAGGGCAACGTAGACGTTGGCCAAGGTTTGCGCTTCGACGCCTTGCGCCGCATCGACGACCAACAAAGCACCTTCGCAAGCCGCCAGCGACCTCGACACTTCGTAGTGAAAATCGACGTGGCCGGGGGTATCGATCAAATTGAATTGATACAAAATGCCGTCGTCGGCTTTGTAATGCAGTTGCACCGATTGAGCCTTGATCGTGATGCCGCGCTCACGTTCGAGATCCATTGTATCGAGAAACTGGGCTTGGGCTTCACGCGCGCTAACTGCACCGCAATATTCTAAAATGCGATCAGCAAGCGTAGTTTTGCCGTGATCAATGTGAGCAATGATCGAGAAATTACGAATTCTCTCGGCGGGAAACGACATGGTCGCACTACGTAGCACTAAAGCGGCGAGCCGATCGAATTGTTCGCACAAGAAAGCAGGTGTTTGTTCAGCGTCGCCGGTTGCGGCGGTCAGCCCGCGGCGCCACGATCGTCGCAGCGCCGCCATTGCCTGGCGTTGGCGTCAGCAACAGATCAACCTGCCCCGGCAAGTGATCTCGGTACTTTGCAAGCGCCAAATCGATGCCCTGGCGGATGTATTCGGCAACCGGCACTTTGGTCCGGGCATGCAGCAGCTTCAAGGCGGCGTCTTGTTCGGTGGTGATGTACACCGTGGTCGAGAGCTTGCGCCGAGCCATAGCACTGACCATACGTGACCATATATGGTGGCGGCAAGCAGCAAATCGGCAGATCCCATGCTTGGACAAGGCGGCCAATGTCACAAGCCGCCGACAAACAAAAGCCCTTTGCTTGCACCGGCTGGCAATGCCGACTACGGTAGCTAAGTATGTTGAAGACCCGGTTTTTTCATCACGTTGCAAACGGCCTGCTCGCTGCCGGCTGCGTTGCTGCAATCACGCAAGTGGGCTGTGGCGACAAGAAAAAAGCTGCAACGACTCCTAAGGACACCACGATCGATGCCGCGGTACCGCGCGTCGATCCAACGCTGTGCGACACAGAAGGCAAAAACATCATTACTGCCGACCTCAATAAAGACGGCCGGCCAGATGTTTGGCGCATGCTGCGCAGCGAAGAAGAAGGCGGCGCCAAAGTCGAATTCATGACCTGCAAGCAGGTTGATTTTGATCACGATGGCCGCAAAGACTGGGTCGTTGGTTACAATCGCAAAGGTGCAGTTACCTTCGAGCGCGCCGACTTTGACTACGACGGCAAATTCGATATGTCGGCGATCTACGACACCAAAACCGCAACCGTTGCCGAAGTTGAACGCGACAGCGACTTCGACGGTAAATTCGATCTTAAAGAAACGTACGACAGCGTTGGTCAGCTAGTTTCCGTCAAACGCGATCGTAATGGCGATGGCGCGCCGGACATGTGGGAACAATACAAAGACGGCATTCTGTTGGCGATTTTGTACGATGACGATTTCGACAACAAAGTCGATCGTCGCGAAGAAATCCCAGGGGCTCGGCCGAAGGTCGAAATGCCGACCGCAACCGAAAACGACGCCAGTGGTTCAATCACCGATAAACCGGCGGCACCAGCTGCACCACCCGCTGCGCCGGGCAGCGGTAAATAGCTCCGTCACGGATGCCCGTCACCGTCACCAAACCATGGGGTCACGAGTTCATTTGGGCCCACACCGACACCTACGTTGGTAAAATTCTCCACATTAACGCAGGCGAATCGTTGTCACTGCAATATCACCGCGTGAAGGACGAAACCATCATGGTGCTGACCGGCAGCATGCAGTTCGAATCCTACCTCGAAGGTGAAACGCCGCAGGTAATTGTGCTTCGGCCCCATGAGCCGGTGCATATCGTCCCGGGCATGCGCCATCGCATGGTTGCGCTCGAAGATACCGACGTATTGGAAGTCTCAACGCCTGAACTGTCCGATGTTGTGCGCCTTGCTGACCGCTACGGCCGCACCGGGACATGAACCGGTGCAACCCAGGCGTTGCTGGCCAAGCGTCGCCGATGCCCGCGATCTTATAGACCAACCAGTCGGTTTGTCTCCGCAGCCAGTGCAGCTCGAAGCTCTGCATCTTGCGCGCTGGCTGCACATGGCGTGACTACTCCGTCGGAAAGGTAGCTACCAGACGGTGCGGCAATTGTGCCGGTAGCTAATCCCACCGAGGTCCGTGCGCCGTCGGCCACCGATGCCCCACGGACTGGACCAAAGCCTTCGCGTAATAATTTGGTGCCAATCACCCCAGGATGAAGACTGTAGGCATGCAAGCGAGGGTGGGCAGCTGCGAGATCTAGCGCATGCATGACGTTGGCGAGCTTGGATTGCGCGTACGCAGCGTAACCGGTAAAACTGCCCGCCAACGATAGATCGTCAAGGTGAATTCGGCCGCGCGAGTGCGCGAGGGACGACACGTTAATGATGGTTGGCCGGGGCGAAGCTAGCAACCGCGGTAACAACAAGGCAGTGAGCAGCACCGAGGCCGCATGGTTAACGGCAAACGTCGCTTCCATCTGGTCAGCGGTAACCAACCGCTCACTCGCGAAAATGCCCGCGTTATTAATCAGCACATCGATGCGAGGTAAACGCGAAAGCAACGCGTTGGCACCATTGCGCACCGCACTCATCGACCCAAGATCGAACGAAATGCCTTCGAGCAACGCGCCAGGGTGCGCCGCCGTCAGTTCGGCCACGGCCGCATCGACCCGCGGTTTGTTGCGGCCGTGCACGATGACGTGGGCCCCGGTCGCTAACAGCGCACTCGCTGTCGCTTTGCCGATACCGTCGGTGGAACCGGTGACCACAATAACCAAAGGCAAAGGCTCGCTCATGGTGAATGCTTTACCACGGGATCTAGCTCGCCGCGATGCGCTGCGGCAAGGTGCCGAACATGCACCAGTGCCGACGGCAACCGCGGTGGCAGCATGAACGCTTCAGATTTTGTCATGACGGTGAGCCCCACCGGCGTCATGCCGAGCCATTGACCAATTTTTGTTGCAGCCGTCGCCCGGTCGGCCGGGGCAAGCCCCAGCAAGTTGGCGCCATGGGTGCCCTGGGGCTGCGTGAATTGGAACGAATCCTGGGCGTTACCCAAGGTAAATGCGCCCGCCGTCCACGGATCCCATTGGCCGTAAATCAGCATCATGCGTTGCGCCGATTGTTGCAACCACTGACCAATGTCTTGCATGGCGCTGACCGTGTAGCTCGGTGCAGCGACGCCCAGTGGCAACAAGCCAATATAGTCGACGTCGGAGAACTGATACAATCCAACAAGATGCGTGGCCTGCATGGTCGGCTGACCAAGTTCAAAGGCAGCTTGGTAATAGTACGCTTCGAACGCTGCGGTAGTATCGTCGCTGTTGTCGCTCACTGGTGCGACCTGATCTACAAATTGCCAAACCGCGTCGTCGGTGGCGGTAATCATAGGCACGCCGTCGCAGTCCGCAACCCCACGATACTGCCAAAATGCCCAGTCAAGGGCCGCGACCGAAGCTTCGACGGCAGCAGGCAGCGCAATGCGCGTGTACTGCAAGCCCTGTTGGCTGGCTTGTTCACTGGCGCGTTGTTGCAGCATGGCGCGACGCCGACTGAGCAGCTCAACTTGTAAATCGCGCAATGCGTTGCGACACGGCGCTGGGCCGACTGAGGCTAAGAATTGCATGTAACGTGGGTCTTGGTCGGACAGTGATTGCGGCGCAACGTAAGGGAAACTGGCATCAACATCGTCAGGATAAAATCGCCGGTGGTAAATCGCCGTCATGCCGCCTTTAGAAGCGCCTGTGGTGGCTACGTTGCCAACATAGATGGTGCGCAACGCGGCGATAATCTGGTGCTGGTCGGCCGCGGCGTTGCGCACCGTTAATTGTGTCCAATCCGCAGGATCCGGCCGTGACGCGCCGAAAAAGCGATGTTCGATCGAGATCTGATTGCCCGCCACCAGCCGGGTGAGTTCGACCCGGCGATCGCGAATGTAGTCCCAGTACCCAGTGGTCGCGACGATAAGCGGCGCCGTGGTGTCGCGGTGCAGCAGCGTTGCATGCTGGACGAATCGCTGACTGGGCTTGGCGTGATCTACCGGCTGATCGAAACCCAACGCGAAGGCTCGATAACCAGGCACCTCGGTGTTCAATTCGTCGACGATAAGCCCCGGCACCGCCTTGAGTCGTGACAAAATATCGCGGGGGTCGGAATCGGCGGTCCCGGCATCGTAGCTAGCGCGATTATCGCCACACGCCACCGTCGCGGAAACGATCGCAAGCGCTGCGAACAGCTTTATATGCCTGAATGCAGCCATGGGCCGAGGGTAGCATGGCCAGCAAAACGCGTTACAACGACGACTCTGCCGGGGGTGTCTTGACATCTTGCTCTGACCTCCCCAATATCCCCTCCTTCTTAAAGGAGTTACGATATGGGCCGCGGAGATAATCGTCGCACACTGAAAATGAAACGCCGCAAGAGCCAGTCGAAGCTCAAAGCGCGCATTAAAAAAGTCGCCACTGCTGTGAAGGCCGCCAAAAAACCGGCCCCTAGCAAGAAGAAGTAAGTAGCGGAACCGATCGCGACCTGCGATCCTACACAACCTTGCGACCAGTGCTAGGCTGCGGCGATGACGCCAACCGCCACGCGCTGCGTGATGACCCAAATTGTTATGCCCGGTCACACCAATGGTGCGGCCGGTGTGTTGTTTGGCGGTATCATGATGCAGTGGATCGATGTCTGCGCTGGCGTCGCAGCAATGCGCCACGCCGCCGGGCCGGTTGTCACCGCATCGATTGACCGCCTCGATTTCATCTATCCGGTGCACGTCGGCGATATCGTTGTGCTGCAAGCGCAGTGCAACTATGTGCACAAGACCTCGATCGAGGTTGGCTGCCGCGTTGAAACCGAAGATATGAAGTCCGGATCGCGGCGCTACACCACGAAGGCATATCTAACCTTCGTTGCGCTCGAAGATGGCAGGCCACGCATGGTACCAGCGCTCACCCTTGAAACCGCCGATGACCAGCGCCGATTTGACCAGGGTTTAATGCGGCGGGCCGAACGCCTCCGTGCCAACGGTCGTGCGCCAAAAGAAAGTAACGCTCATGGATAACCTGTACGTCGACAACTCCGATTGGGCCGCTATCCGTATCACCGGTGCCGATCGCGTGCGGTTTCTAAACGGGCTCACCACGATCAACGTGCCACGCATGGTCGCGGGCGATACGCATTGGGGTGCGATTCTCAATCCCAAAGGCCGCGTCATGTCGATTTTTGAATTGCATGCCGACGATAATCATTTCACGTTGCGCTGTGAACCGGCGCTTACTGACAAGACGTTGGCCTTGTTAACTCGCTACGCCGTCATGGACGAAGTTGAATTCGCAGCGCACAGCGAAGTGGGCTACCGCGCTTGGCAATCGCCGGGTGCACCGTGGACCGCTCGCTTTGTTACCGGTGCCGCGCCCGGGCCCACCGTCACGTGGGATTCGCCCGTGGCGACGCTGGCCCGCATCATGGCTGGTTTCATGAAGTACGGCATCGATGTCGGCGAAGACGCTTTCCCGTTCGAAACGCCACTGGCGCATTTTCTCGACTACGAAAAAGGCTGCTACGTCGGGCAAGAACCAGTATTTCGGGTCCACACACTTGGCAATGCCTCGCGCATGTTACGCGTCGTCCGAATCACCGGCGATGCCGAGATTGTGCCCGCAACACCGTTGGCACACACCAACCGCAGCAATGCCGGTGTGCTCACATCGTGCATTCGCAACGGCGACCATTGGCTCGCCCTCGCCTACGTGCATCGCACCGTAATCGACCAACCCGACGGTTTTTCGGTGTTGGGCCGCACGGCGACCTTGCACGAACCCGCGGTAGCGTGAGCATGCGGCGCGCCATGACGGTATCGATCACCTCGGTGGCGCTCACTGCGCTAGCCGCACTGGCCGGCTGCCAAGCTAGCGATTTCGATTTTGCGACCAACGGCTTTCGCACCGACGGTTTTTCCGGTGATCCATTTCCAATTCGGGTCGACACCAGCACCGGCGCGCTGCTGGTTGGTTTCAAAGAAACCGGCAAAGCCGACGACCTACCGCAAGTGGGGTTACTCGACATCATGGCACCGCTTTCGGTGTTGCAACAAACCACCGGCGATATTCAGGTGCGCGCGACGAACCTTACCATTTTCGGGCAAAATCGCAGCACCGGCGCGCTCGATGTACCGCGCGCTCAACTCGGTGGCAGCATTGTCGACATTAACGTGTGCGCCGACGACAATTGCCGTGTCGGCACGGGAGCCGGGCCGGTTGCGATCGCGGCGATTCTGGGTTCCGACAACCTAATCGGTGATGCGCTGCGGCTCCGCTTTGACACCTCACAGATTTTCATCCTGCCCAATATTGGGCCTCGCGATAATGGCGATCGAACCAAACTGTGCGACGCGGTGTTCGCCTCGCCTTTTCGCGGCGGCGGCACCTTGTTGTTAGGCAGCACCGAAATACCGTTCAGTGGCAGACGCATCGCGCTCACCGCGTGTGCAGCGGCCGACCCTCGAGCTGAGATTCCGCAAGGCCAACGTGGCACGGATCTGTTGTTAATCGCGTCGACTGCGGTGGGGCCAACCATCATCGGCGAAGCGGCGTACCGACGCTACCAACTCGCTCATGCCACGGCGCCGTTGCTCGAAACCTTACCCGTGAACTCCGCTTGGTTGCCCTCGGGGTTAATCGAAGGCCGGCTCGGTTCGTTGCCGAATTTAACCATCGCGGCAACTTCGTCAGAAGGCCGCGGCGCTTGCCGGGAAGCGTATGCGCATCACTTTTTATTCGCAAATAATTGTATCGGCGACGAAGAAAAAGAGGACTGCCCATGTATCGATGCGGACAACTGTGGCGCGCCGGCACTGTTGGAATTGAATCCGGCCGGCGGCTTGCGGGTGCTGATTATCCCCGACGTCAACCCCACCTTGCAAGGCTTGCGCGCCGAGCTGCGCCCCGATCAGGCTGAAGTCGATGGCATCTTAGGCACTGAGGC
>JAGPDK010000459.1 GCA_018057605.1 Kofleriaceae bacterium
TCGAGATCGGCTCAAGCTCCATGGCGATCACGACGCCGGCAGTGGCTCGCCGACAAAACCATTCACCACTTCGTAGGCGGTATCGCCGTAAATTACCGAGCTTTCCATCAGCTCGGCCCCCATCTCAGAGAGGGTGGCCGCCGATTTCACCAACCCAACCAAACCAGCGGGATCAACATCCGAACCGCTGACGCCGACAAAATGCACCGCTGGCTCCATCGTGAATGAGCGGCCGAGCTCGGTTAGGGTCATTCGGTCGCCGGCAAAGTTGGCACGACCTTCGGCGGTCCAGGCCTCCAGGCGTTCGACAGAAATGAAAAGTCGCGACATGCGGTTATTGTACCCACGTTGCAGGCGTTGTCGCTACGGTCTTTTGCCGTAACCGCCCGGCCGGGTCGCGGGCCTGGCGACGGCGCGGGTGACGGCGCGGGTGGCGGCGCTTGCCAGCTGGCCGCAGCAGCGCTACAAACGGGCTTACACCGGCAATCGCCACATCTGGAGACCGACCATGGCAAACGCAAACGTCAAAGAATTTACCGACCAAAACTTCGATGCCGAAGTCATCAAATCAGACCAAGTCACCCTGGTTGATTTCTGGGCGGTTTGGTGCGGCCCATGCAAACAAATTGCACCGTCGATCGAAGCCTTAGCCGAAGAATACAAAGGCCGCGCCAACATCGGCAAGATGGACATCGACCATCACCAAGTTACCCCGCAAAACTTCGGCATCCGCTCGATCCCAACCCTGCTGTTCTTCAAAGGCGGCAAAGTGGTTGGGCAAATCGTCGCTGCTGCACCACGCAGCAAAATCGAAGCTGAACTTAACAAGCACTTGTAGCTAACGATGCGCTTGATGTCGGCGCGACTACGGTGCGGCCGAAAGCAACTGCTGCAGCGCCGCAGCCTCGGTAACCGGCGCACTACAAGCTTGGCCTTGGCATAAAAACGCTTGGGCCCGGCCATCGGCGGTGGCGGTTTTGTCAGCCTGCAACGCCGGTGCAGCGAACGCGCCAGCGATTGCGGTGGTTGGCGCATAACTGCGACGCGCCGCGGTCAGCAAAGCTTCGTGGCCTTGGCCCGGGCTCACCACCAGCACGGCGCCATGGAGATATCGATCCAGCGCCGATAATAAACGTGGATGCGATAACGGATTCACCGTGCCACTGCCGATCACGCGTTCGGCCAGATACCGCTCAGCTAAAGCCAGCGCTGCACTATCGTCGGCCAGTTGCGCGACCCGCAGCCAACAATCGACCAATACTGCGGCACCGGCTGGCAACGCGCCATCGGTGTGAGATTCCGGTCGATGAATCAACAACGCATCGTCGGCACCAGCCAAATAAATCACTAATTTGCCGTCCACTTCAGCAACGAACTGGCGCTGCGCAGTGATCAACAACGCTTGCGCCGTAGCAAACCACGCAGCATCGCCGGTGGCTTCGGCCAAATCCAGCATCGCCGCTGCCACGAAGGCATAATCGTCGACGGTACCATCGAGCTTCGGCGTGCCAGGCGCTAACGCTAAGATCCGCGTTAGGATTGCGCCGGGCTGCGGCGCAGTAGCGTCGCTGATCATGGCGCTGCGTAAAAACCCGCCGGCTTCGCACGCTAACGCCAACGCATCGGCAAACCCGCTGGCTTTCCAACCCGCAACCAGCCCGGAAATCGCTAAGCCGTTCCAACCGCTGAGCACTTTGTCGTCGGTGCCAGGCCGGACTCGGGTGTCGCGCACCACCATGAGCTTGGCCAGTTGGCTTTGCAAATCTTCTTCTTCGTACACCGAGCCGCGTGGTGTGACGCGCGCCAACACCGACGCTCCGTGTTCAAAATTGCCACCTTCACGCACCCCGTAGGCCTGGGCCACGTGCAACGCTGTACTCGGCCCTAGCGCCGCTTGCAGCTCGGCCAAGGTCCAAACATAGAACCGGCCTTCCACGCCTTCACTATCGGCATCGACCGACGCCAACAAGCCGCCGTGCGCGCCACGCAATTCGCGTCGCAAAAAACCAACGGTTTGGGCAATCACTTCGGCGAACCGCGGATTGCCGGTGGTCGCGAGGCCATCGGCCATGGCACCAAGCAATTGGCCTTGGTCGTACAACATTTTTTCAAAGTGCGGCACCAACCAGCGCTCATCGACGCTGTAACGGGCAAAACCGCCACCAACGTGATCGTAAATTCCGCCGTTAGCCATCGCCGTGGCCCACTTGGCTGCGGCAAGTTTGGCTTTGTCGCCAAACGCCATGCGGCCGGTTCGAGTCAATAAATCATGGGTCGAGCTCGACGGAAATTTAGGTTTGCCTTTGAGGCCACCGTGGGTGTGATCGCAGCGCTCGGAAATTTCGCGCCCAGCTTGGATCAACTGGGAAGCCGACAATTGCGAAATCCACGTGCCCCGGTTGGTGGCGGCGGCGACCGCGGTAGCTTTGCCGCGATAATGTGCATCAACCTGCACCAAGCCTTCGGCTAACGCATCGGCATTTTCAAGCAATTTGCCGTGGTCGTGGTCGTAGGCCTCGGTCAGCATTTCGATCATCGTCGAAAAACTGGCTTTTCCGAACCTGGCCTCTTTGGGAAAATACGTGCCCAAATAAAACGGCCGACCATCGGGTAGGCAAAACGCTGACAGCGGCCAGCCGCCGCCCTCGCCTTGCACCATGATCGCATTCATGTAGATGGCATCCACATCGGGGCGTTCTTCACGATCAACTTTGATGTTGATGAACTTGTCGTTCATTAACGCGGCAGTCTCCGCATCTTCGAAACTTTCGTGGGCCATCACGTGGCACCAATGGCAAGCAGCGTAACCAATCGAAACAAACACCGGCTTGTTGAGCCGTTTGGCCTCGGCGAACGCTTCTGCCCCCCACGGCCACCACGCGACAGGATTAGCGGCATGTTGGCGCAGATACGGAGACGACGCAGTGCCCAAGCGATTCATGGCGCAGGGCTTACAGCGGCCTCATCCAATGCGCAATCCACCACTACGCTAAAGCGCTGCGGTGTAAGCCTACTTCCTCGGCCGATCTCGCAAGATAAAACGTTGAATTTAATAAACAAATTGAACCAGCCCGCGACTTTCCTCCAAGCTGATTTCCAAGGTATAGAAGCCGCCACTTCGGGCCTGCGCACGAGGATAGGAACCGTTCATGACTGACCCAACTGCCGTCTCCAACATCACGTCTATTTCCATCGAACAAGAGATGCGTAGCTCGTTCATGGATTACGCCATGAGCGTCATCGTGGCGCGTGCGCTACCTGACGCGCGCGACGGCTTAAAACCGGTGCATCGACGGATTCTGTTCGCACAGCGCGGCCTCAACAACACGTTTAATCGGCCGTACTTAAAATGCGCACGCATCGTTGGCGACGTCATCGGTAAGTATCACCCGCACGGCGACTCGGCCGTGTACGACGCGCTGGTCCGCATGGCGCAAGATTTTTCGATGCGCTACATGTTAGTCGACGGCCAAGGCAACTTCGGCTCGATCGACGGTGACCCACCAGCCGCCATGCGTTACACCGAATGTCGCATGGCTAAATTAGCCAGCGAACTGATGGCTGACATCGACAAAGAAACTGTCGATTGGCAACCCAACTACGACGACAAAGAGATGGAGCCAACCGTGCTCCCGGCCAAGGTGCCCAATCTGTTGATCAACGGTGCCTCCGGGATTGCCGTCGGTATGGCCACCAACATTCCGCCGCACAACCTCGGCGAAATCATCGACGCCACGTTGGCAACCATCGCCAATCCGCATATCACCGACGACGAATTGATTCGCATCGTGCCGGGCCCCGACTTCCCTACCGGCGGGACCATCTTGGGCCGCATGGGTTCGATTTCGGGCCTCAAGACCGGCCGTGGCTCGGTGCAAATGCGCGGCGTCGCCCACTTCGAAGAAGTTCGCAAAGATCGCAACGCCATCATCGTCACGGAACTGCCGTACATGATGAACAAGGCCCGTTGGATCGAAAACTGCGCCGACATGGTGCGCGATAAAAAGCTCGAAGGCATTTCTGACATTCGCGACGAATCCGACCGCACCGGCATCCGGGTGGTGTTCGAACTCAAGCGCGACGCCGCCGACCAAGTGGTGTTAGCCCACCTGTACAAACAGACCCAGCTGCAAACCTCATTCTCGGTCAACATGCTGGCCATCGTCGAGGGCCGGCCGGTGATGCTGACGCTGAAAAAAGCGTTGCATGTTTTCATCGAACACCGCCGCGACGTAGTGACGCGCCGCACCTTGTACGATCTACGCGAAGCCCGTTCGCGTCGCGAAATCGTCGAAGGCTTGGGCCTGGCGGTAATGAACATCGACCGGGTGATTGAAATCATCCGTGGGTCGAAAGACACCGAGATCGCCAAAGACCGCTTGATGGCCGAAAAACTGCTCGGCATGGGCGAGTTTTTGGAACGCGCCGGGCGCCCCAAAACCGAAGTCGAAGCTGCCAATGAACGCGGCTTTGTGCAACTCAGTGGCCGGCAAGCGCAAGCCATTTTGGACATGCGCCTGGGCCGCTTGACCGGGTTGGAACGCGAAAAACTCGAAGCCGAATACAAAGAATTGTGGGACCTTACCGACTACCTTGAAGGTCTGCTCGCCGACCCAGCTAAAATGATGGCGGCCATTGTCGCTGAGCTTAAACAGATTCGCGAAGATTTCGCGGACGAGCGCCGCACCAAGATCATCGACGGTGGCGCCGAGATCATGACCGA
>JAGPDK010000062.1 GCA_018057605.1 Kofleriaceae bacterium
AAATGGTGGCGAGTTGTTGCAAGGGCGCCTTGGGTGCGACGGCTAGGGTGGGCATCTGAACTCCTTGTAACCAGATATAGCTCTGGTGCGTTAACTTTGTTCAAAGTTTCATGAACAAAGTTTTGGTAGGTATGATTTCACGTAACATGTTGTAATTGCTTAGGGTCGAAAACCATGGTCGGCTCTTGGCGCAACCGATGCTGGCGAAATTGGCCAAAATACTGACATTTGCCCACACTGTGGATATTGTCTGCGGGTGTCGAGAACCCGTGGAGGCCGCGAACAGCGATTAGTCAGCCGATGTCCGGTCGAATTCGCACGGCCATCGGGACCGGTTTTTGCCGAAACCGAAGACCTGTCAAATCGCGGCATGTTTGTGCGTACCGAAGCGATGTTGCCGGTGGGCGAAGTGACGACGGTTTTTTTGACCTTGCCCAATGGTTCGCGGGTGCGATTTATCGCCCGCGTGGCGCACATCTTGATGCCAGCGGCGGCTCGCGCCTTGGGCCGACACGTCGGCGTTGGCTTTGAGTTTATCGGCACGGGCCGCGAGTTCGAGCTACTGCGCGTACATGTGCAAACCGTGAGTGGCGAAGAAACCAATCCCGGGCTTTCGTCGTCGTCGCTAGCGCTCATTGCCGAACCTAGCGAGCCGTTGCGGGCGCGGTTGGCGCGGTGCATGGAACGCGCAGGTTTTGATGTGCGTACCTACGAGTCGGCGTCTGAGGCATTGGCGGCGTCAGTGGGATGGCAGCCTGATGTGGTCATTGCCGCTCTCGATATGGACGGGATGTCCGGAATCGATCTGGCGTACGCGATGGCTGACCACGCGCAGATGTCGGCCGTGCCCCTGATTCTGACCGCCGATGGCGCGAGTGACCTGGTTCGCTTAGAAGCGTTTCGCGCTGGGGTCCGTGACTTCGTGCCACGACCATTTCTTGACGAAGAAATGGTGATTCGCGTGCATCGCGCGACCTCAACGGTAACCGCAGGCATTGGTTTGCGCGGTGCGCTGGTTGATGTTGCCCTCGGAACGCTGTTGTCCTTGTTTGAGTTTGAGCGCAAATCGGGGGTGCTACTGGTGATGAACGGGCCTGATGCCGCCCGCCTGTTTGTTTCGGAAGGGCGGATCTGCAAGATCGAAGGCGGCGGCGGCGGCGTGGCGCGCGAACGGTTAATGCGTGTGCTCGATTGGACCGTGGGCCAATTTGAGTTTTCGGCTGGACCTGTGCAGGTTGTCGACGAGCTAGGCTTAGCCACGACCAATATTTTGCTGCAACACGCCCAGAGCCGCGACGAAACCGCCGAGTGAACCTGTTACGTTTCGGCCGCGACACCTGCGACGGTGAAATATTTTCAACAAAATTCCCCGTAGCAGGAATTTCTTCGCCTACGAGCAGTTACCTTGTCAACCGCGCTGTAGCGCTACGCATCCTGTATTTGTATGAAACAGTTTCTCATGTGGATGTGGGTGGTGGTGTTGAGCAGTGCATGGACCAGTCATGCGATCGCCAAGTCCGCTAGCGCCGAGTCGAACTCCGACGCCATGGTGAGCGCGCCATCGGCACCTGTCGCCCATGCGGTGCGGATTCCGTCGGCACCGGCGATTGATGGCAATTTGACCGATGCGAGTTGGGCCAGTGCGCCCAAATATGGAGGGTTTGTGCGGCGGTTTCCTAATCCCAATTTGCCAGCGTTGCGCAACACCGAGTTCGCCGTGCTCTATGATGACGTAGCAATCTACGTTGGGGTTTGGGCTACCGATGACAGTCCCTCGGAAATTCGCGGCTTGCTGACGCGGCGCGATCAAGACTCGGTCTCCGATGTGATCGGCGTGTCCTTTGATTCGTATCATGATCGCCGCACCGCATTTACCTTTGCGCTCAACCCCGCTGGCGTGCAACGCGACATGCTGATCTTCGACGACAGCGAAGCTGATGATTCGTGGGATGCCGTGTGGATGGGCGGCACGGCACGCACCGCAACCGGTTGGACGGCCGAATTTCGTATCCCGTTATCGCAACTGCGATTCTCGTCCACCGCTGAACAAACCTGGGGCATGCAAGTAGTCCGCAACGTTGCGCGCACCGGCGAAGAAGATGTGTGGTCGCCATGGCCGCGCTCCGACGTTCAGATTGTGAGTAAATTTGGCACGCTGCAAGGCATTCGCGACGTCAAGCCGGGGCGTCGCTTGGAATTGTTACCGTATGCATCAGTTGGGCTGCAACATGCACCGGTCGATGCCAACGATCCACTCAACGATAGCTTGCAGCCACGCCGCGCGCTTGGCCTCGACGCGAAATACGGGTTGTCGTCGGCATTTACCTTGTCGGCCACGTTGAATCCTGATTTTGGTCAAGTCGAAGCCGATCCTGCGCAAGTGAATTTATCAGCGAATGAATTGTACTTTGCTGAACGTCGACCTTTTTTTCTTGAAGGCACCGAGCTGTTTCAGCTGGGCCTTGGTAGCGATGACGACGGCTCCGAATCGTTGTTCTATTCGCGGCGCATGGGTGGCAGACCACACGGATCGGTCGATGGTGACTACACCAAGATTCCGACCGCCACCGCGATTTACGGCGCGGCCAAAATCAGCGGCAAAACCGAAGGGGGTTGGGCGGTCGGGGTGCTTGACGTTGTCACTGGCCAAGAGCGCGGCACGGGTATTGATGCGGATGCCAAGCAAACCACGGCGGTGGTGGAACCGTTGACCAATTTTGCTTTGGCTCGCGTCAAGCGTGATTTTCGCGAAGGTAAATCCACTGTAGGGATGATGGCGACCGGGGTGCAACGTGCACTTGCGGATACCCCGTTGCGCGGGCTGCTGGTCGAGCAAGCCTATACCGGCGGCGTCGACGGGATGCATCGTTGGGGGCACAATGGCGGCTACCAACTCAAGGCCAATTTGTATGGCAGCTTTGTGCATGGCTCGGCTGATGCGGTGGCTCGCTTGCAAACCTTGGCGCGCCACAATTTTCAACGGCCGGACGCTCCACATCTGACCTACGACGCAACCCGTACTACGATGGCGGGGGCCGCGTTGGGCTGGAACCTCGGCAGTATCAATGTTGATCCGCATTGGCGTTACGGCATGGGTGGCGACGTTCGGACGCCTGAATTTGAAGCCAACGATATGGGCTTTCAAACCGGCGCGGATCAGGTGATCACCTACGGCTTCGCTGCCTATCGTGACGATGCGCCAGGTGGTGGATTGTTAAGCTATCGCATCGATAGCAACGTGTGGACGTACACTGATTTCGAGCCGCGGCTAGCGGGGTGGGGTGGCAACATCACCGGCAACGTCACCACCACCGACATGTGGAATCTTGGCGGTGGGATCAACTACGACATCAACCGTTGGGACTTGACGGCGCTGCGCGGTGGCCCGGCGCTGCGCAGCAACGGCGGCCTTTCGGCGTGGAGCTATTGCAACAGCGATGCGCGGGACAAGGTTCAATACAGTGGCAGCGTCAACGCGGGCCTGATACCTGCCACCGCCAATTGGTCGACCAACGTTGATTTTAGTGCGCAGATTCAAGCGCGTTCCAACTTGGAAATTTCGCTGGGATCCAGTGTTGGCGTTGCGGAAGATGATCGCCAATACGTCGACGAAACCGTGGATAACGCCGGCACCTCGCATTATCTTTTTGGGCGGATTCGTCAGGTGACCGCGGCCATGACCCTGCGGATGGCGTGGACGTTGACTCCTAACCTCGGCTTTCAGCTTTACGCCCAGCCGTTTTTGTCGACCGGGTCGTATAGTGATTACAAAGAAGCCGATCGCCCCACGGCGCAATCGTACGCTGATCGTTTTTATCATTACGCGGCCGACGATTTGCGCATGGAAGGTCAGCAGGTCGCCGTGCTGCGCGACCGCAGTGGGAGTAATGCCTACACGTTCGCACGTCCTGATTATGGGGCCCGTGAGCTCCGCAGTACCTTGGTTGTGCGCTGGCAGTACCGCCCAGGCTCGACGATTTTTGCAATCTGGAGCCATGGCCGCAGCGCTTTCGATGGCGATGGTGCGTTCAGGTTTGGTTCAGAACTGCAAACGTTGGCTCACACGACCGGTGAAAATGTGGTGATGTTGAAAGCCAATTACTGGTTTGGGTTGTAGCCCCACGGCGATACGCAACCGCACGAAACACGGTACGATGCCACCATGCAGGTTGTTTTGTCGGACACCTCGGGGCGCTGCTGATGGCACGCATCGACGGGTATCTTCGTAGCATTGAAAAATTCGGCGCAGCTGGCGCCATCCTGGCGTCGGGCGAAGCGGTGACGTTGCGGTTTGCCGGCGGCGATCGACAAGCGACGCAAGTGACGCCGCATGATCAGCTCGTTGCGATGGTCCGGGAAGTTGCGAGCATCGAGGCCTTGGCGATGCTGGACACGGGGCGACCCACAGCGTTTGAGTTTGTCAGTGCGGGTATTGCGTATGGAGCGCAAGTGTCGCCCAAAGCCGGTGCCTGGACCGTGGTGCTGGTGCCTGCGGCTGGAACCAGCCCTGCGGCCGCGACTGGTACCGGCAGTGTACTGGCCGCACCGCGGGCTGCGACGCCAGCGCCGGTGGCGATCGATGCCGCCGACGGCATGGAGATCGAGCGGTCTCAGTACGATGATTCGCCCGAATCAACTACTAGCGGGAGTACGCTGCTCGACGAACTATTCGCGGCGGCCCGTGCGGCGCGCGCCAGCGATTTGTATTTGGCGGCCGATGCGGTGCCGATGTTGCGGGTTGCAGGTGAACTGGTGCCCATGCGAGATCGTGGCATTCTCGACGCGGATAGGCTGGAGCGCGAGCTTGGGATTCTAGCGCCGGCCGAGCAGCGTGATGGTGCTGTCGCCGGTATGCCTTCGGCCTTCGTGTACGGCAATCGCGAAGTACGCATGCGGATTTCGTTGGCGCGTGACAAACGCGGTGCCACGGCGGCCATTCGGTTGATGGTGCTCGAACCACCGCTACCTGAGCGAATTGGCTTGCCCGACCTAGCGGTTCGCACCGTCGAAGCTACGCGTGGGCTGTTCGTGATCACCGGCGGCCCCGGCAGCGGCAAAACCACCAGCTTGGCCGCGTTGGTTCACGCCCAAAATGTTAATGCATCGCGGTTTATCGTCGACTTGGCGCAAACCATCGAGATGGTGCATGTCAGTCGGCGCGGCATTGTTTCGCAACGTTGTGTTGGTGAACATGTTGGCAGTTATGCAATTGGCGTGGCCACCGCGCTGCGTGAATGCGCTGATGTGATCGCGATTGGTGATTGCGGCGATGGTGAAACGGCCCGCGCGATTGTGACCGCAGTGCAAAGTGGGGCGTTGGTCCTGGTGGTCGTGGCTGGTAATGACGTCGCCACCGCGTTGCTGCGAATTGCGCAACTCGCTGACGCCGACGAGCCTCAACGTGCGCTGCGCACGCTGGCGAGCAATTTCATTGGCGGGACAGCTCAAGTTATGTGCCGCAGGGCGGATGGCAACGGTCGCTTTGCAGCGTTTGAAGTCGTGCAAGGTAGTGACGGCGTGCGTACTGCGCTGGCGACGCTAGATGGCCATGGCGCCGCCCTTGCCAGCGCGATTGAGGCCGGCAAAACAGCTGGGATGGTGAGCTTGGTCGATGCGTTGCTAGACGCAGCGCGTCGTGGTATTAAATAAAGGTCAATCTCGGCAGCGAAGTATGGCCGTAAAACTTGCCATCCCAGCAGTGCGTTGGGTTAGTATAACTACAGGAAATTCAATACAACCGTGAGCACTGATTATCGAGATGGCGGCACGCTGGTTCTAGCGCGTCCACTTGAAGACCCCGACAAAAAGAAGAGCGGGGATGCTGCGTGTTTGGTTATGATTCATCCGCCAGGGCCAGACATTGGCAAACGTGTGCCGCTTGCTGTCCCGATGTATGTCGTCGGTCGCGATGCCTCGGCTGATTTTGTGGTGCCACGTAGCTCGGTTTCTCGCCAGCACGCCCGCTTGGCGCAAGACGAAGACGGCGGATGGGCGGTAGATGATCTCAACTCAACTAACGGCACGTTCGTCAATGAGTCGCGGGTGCGTGCATCCAAGCTGACTGATGGTGATCAAGTTCGTTTCGGCGATGCGATTTACAAGTTTCTGGCCGGCTCCAATATTGAGAGTACGTACCATGAAGCGATTCACAATATGGCCATCACCGATGGCATGACGGGCATTGCGAACAAACGGCATTTCAGTGAGTTTTTGGACCGCGAAGTGGCGGTTGCGCATCGCCATGGTCATCCACTCTCGCTTGTGATGTTCGATGTTGATCACTTCAAAAAAGTGAACGATACGCAAGGTCACCTTGCGGGCGATGCGGTCCTCAAAGAGCTAACCGCTCGGATTAAGAGCCGGGTTCGACGCGAAGACCTTTTTGCTCGCTACGGCGGTGAAGAATTCGCGTGTATCTTGCCTTCGACCGCCCTCGCTGGCGGCGTCGTGTTTGCCGAGCAGCTGCGGGTGATCGTAGACGAAAAGCCTGCCACCTTTGCGGATAAACTGATTCCTTTCACGATTTCGCTTGGCGTTGCGACGCTGCAACGTGAAGCAGGTGTTGACGCGTTGACGTTGATCAAACGTGCTGACGAAAATCTGTATGCGGCCAAGCGCGGTGGGCGAAATCGCGTTGTGCCCACGCTCAGCGACTTGATTCCGGGGTAAGCCGGTCCGATAAAACGTGACGAACCAATCGTTGCGGTGACCTGCGGTTGCGGTACACCTCATTCGTGATCGTCTCGGCAAAAGCACTCAGTGACCTAGGCTGGCCCGCGCTGGTGGAATTTTGGGCGGCGCGCTGCGCGACGCTACGGGGTGCCGAGGCTGTGCGCCATCACGCTTGGTTTGTGCTGCCGGTTGACGCGCGCACCCGATCACACGAAATCACCGAAGCGCGCACGTTGGCCGCGCGTGGCGCAGCGCTGCCGCTCGGCGGTATTTCCGAGGTGCGCGAAGCGTTGGACCGGGTTCGCAAAGCTGCTGCGCTCGAAGCGCCAGAACTGATCGCGATTGCAACCAGCGCCAAAGCGTTGGCCCGTTGTCGCCTGCACCTACGCAACCATGCTGAGGTTGCGCCTCGGCTGGCTGCACGGACGGTGGAGATCGAAGATTTGGGCCACGTCTACCACCCGATCCTCGACGGTTTTGATCCTGACGGTCGCTTGGTTGATCACGCTAGTGATGATCTTGGGCCACTGCGCAAGACATTAGCCAGTATCAAGGCACTGCTCGAAAAGCGGATGAAGACGCTGCTTGAAGATGAGCGTTACGCGCCATACCTACAAGATACGTATTACACCGAGCGCGAAGATCGCTGTGTGTTGCCGGTGCGCACCGACGGCAAAGGGTTCGTGCGCGGCATTGTGCATGGCACCTCGCAAAGCGGGCAAACGCTGTTCATTGAACCCGAAGAGATCGTCGATCTCAATAACCGTAAGAAGCTGGCCGAATGTGATGTTGCCGACGAGGAACGGCGAATTTTGGCGAAGTTTTCCGGCTGGGTCGCCGAAGAAGCGGATCCGTTGGCGCGAGGATTGGCGGTGGCCGAGCTGCTTGACGTCGTGGCGGCGGCCGCTCGGTTGGCTGACGATACCGTGGCGAGCGAGCCGATTTTTTCCGATGGTCCGCGCATCGCGCTGTTACACGCGCGCCATCCGTTGATGCTGTTGGCCGATCGCCGTTGCGTGGCCAACGATGTCACCGTTGCTGCTGGCCAGACCTTGATCATTTCAGGCCCTAACGCGGGCGGCAAAACTGTCGCGCTCAAGACGGTGGGCCTCGCTGCGTTGATGTTGCGCGTTGGGCTGCACCTTAACGCCGAAAGCGGCAGCGCGATGGGCTGGTTTGAACAAGTGTTTACCGACGTGGGTGATCCCCAAAGCCTTGAACACAACCTTTCGACGTTTTCTGGTCACATGCTGAACCTTGCGCACATTCTCGAACAGGCGAGGCCAGCGACGCTGCTCCTGATGGACGAAATCGCGGTGGGCACCGACCCCGAGCAAGGCGCGGTGTTGGCTCAAGCATTTCTGCAGGCCGTCGCCGCCAAGGGCGTGACCGGCATTGTCACCACCCACTATGAAAGGCTCAAAGGGCTGGGCGCTGCAGATGGGCATTTTGCCAATGCTTCAGTTGGGTTCGACATGGCGACGCTGGCGCCAACCTTCAAACTACATCTTGGCGTGCCTGGCTCGTCAGGTGCATTTGCAGTGGCCAAACGGATGGGGTTGCCGGTGGCGGTGGTCGAGGCTGCGCAGCAATTACTCGGTGGCAATGCGCATCGCATTGATGACCTGCTAGCTAATGTTGCAGATCAACGACTGCGGCTCGAAGTCGAACGAGCGGCGGTGTTGGCGGAACTGGAAGCCGCCGAAGCTGATCGCGCGGCCTTGCGCGTGCAACGTGAACGCATTGTTAGCCGTTTCGAAAAGCAGACGCGCGCCACCCATGGTGACGCGGTGAGTGCGCTTAAAATTGCACGGCGTGAATTGGAAGAAGTGCGCAAACAGATTCGTGAACGGGCGATTGCGGCGGCGGCGGTGAATGCCTCAGATGATGTCCAAGCTGCAGCGATGCGCGACATCAGCAAAAAGATCAGTGAAGCTGCTAACGTTGTTGCGCAACATGAACCAACGCGGCCCGCGCTGCCCGGGACCGTGCCAACTACGGCGCAATTGCAGCCCGGCGCGCCGGTGATTGTTGTCGGCATTGGTCGTGGTCAAACCCGTGCCATTGTCGATTCTGTGCCTGGCGATGGCAAAGTTACCGTGCGCATGGGGGCGCTGCGGGCAACGGTCGCAATTGCCGATGTGTTGATCGATTCACACCGTGCGGCGCGACGTGCGGCTGAATTAGCGCGGCGTGATGACACCCCCGACAAGCCTGACGGCTTGCCTGCCGTGGTGCTCATCGATGGAGCCCGCGATGGCCGCGCCACGGCACGCAGTGCGGAGTCGACGCTCGACCTTCGTGGTCAGCGCGTTGACGAAGCCTTAGCCGCGGTGGATCGGTTTATCGACGAAGGCATGATGGCGGAGCGCGATGTCGTGTTTGTCGTGCACGGCCACGGCACCGGTGTGTTGCGGACCGCAATTCGCAGTCATGTTGCCAAGCACCGTGGCATTCGTAGCACGCGTGCAGGTGAAGCGACCGAAGGTGGCGACGGCGTAACGGTGCTGTTTTTGAACCAATAAGCAGTTACGATTAGCGTGTGCCACCAACCGTAATAGTCACGACTGAGCCAGTGAAAGCCCAACGACGAGTGGATTGGATGGGGATTCAGACGGTCATGCTGGTCGGACTCAGCGCTAGCCTTGCCTGCAGCAGCCCGTCGATGGCGCCGAGGTCCTCGCTGCCACCCGGGCAATCGCCGCAATCTTCGACGCCTCGGCTGGTAGTGATGATCGCGATTGATCAACTGCCAAGTTGGAGTTTCGCAAAGCATCAACAGCTGTTCACCCATGGTTATCGTCGGTTGCTGAGCCAAGGGTTGTATGTGCCACAGCTGGAGTTGCCCTATGCGCTACCACTCACGGCGCCAGGCCACGCCAGCCTGAGCACTGGCACCTCGGCGGTGGAGCATGGCGTGTTTGGCAACGTTTGGTTTCGACGTGATGAACGCAAAGAGCGCTCGGCCGAATGGGATCCGACGCATCCGTTGTTGCGTGTTGGTGGTGGGCCGTCAGACGAGGGCGCATCGGGGCAAGCGCTGCGCGTCGAAGGCATTGGTGATGCGCTCAAGCGGCAACGGCCGGGCGCGCAGGTGATTTCACTGGGGCTCAAGGCACGGGCGGCATGTTTTTTTGCGGGTCAACATCCGGATCTGGCGTTGTTCTACGAGCCGAGTTCGGGTGGCTTGATTACCTCGACGTATTACGCTGCAACCTTGCCGCCGTGGGTTGTGGAGTTCAACCGCGACCATCCGTTTTCCCAGTATGCCGAAAAGGTGTGGACGCCTCTCGACCCTGCGCTGCTAGCGCGAGTTACCAATCGGCCAGATGCTGCCGCTGGCGAAGGGGCTGAAGCGAATTTTGGCATTACGTTCCCGCACGCGTTAGCTAGTTCAAGCAACGCTGCCAAAGCGTTTGTCGCAACACCTTTCGGTGATGAACTGGTGCTGGAGGCCGCGCAAGCAGCCGTGGTGGCGCAACATTTAGGTGCGGATGAGGTGCCCGACTTGTTAGCGATTAGCCTCAACAGCCATGATTTCGCGGGCCACAACTGGGGCCAGGAATCATGGGAAGTATTGGACTTGGAATTGCGGCAGGACCTTGCGCTGGGGCGATTTTTTGCGCAGCTGGATCGGCAGGTTGGAGCGGATCATTATGCGGTGGTCCTGACCAGTGATCACGGTGCAACGCCGTTGATTGAGACTGGCGTTGCTGCCAATGCTCGACGCATTCCACCAAGTGAAATTCGCGATGTGATGGAAGCTGCGATGGTCGGTGAATTGGGGCCGGCCCCGCCATCAAGCGCACCAGCGCACGCAGGGGCGCAGGGCCGCTGGGTGGATCAAATCGTGACCCTCAATGTGTATATGGTGCCGGCGTGGCGAGTGTTGCCGGCGGCAGTGCAGCGAAGATCATTGCAAGCTGCGGTTGTGGCGCTGCGTAGCGTTGCCAATCTTGAAGCGTCGGGCATCGCAGCCGATATCGTCCGATCGACGCGAGCACTTTGCGGTGCCGGCATGGCGTTGCCGACGCTGCTTTGTCGCTCGTTGACGCCAGCGTTCGCTGGCGAACTCTATCTGGTGCCGACGCGGGGCTCGTTGGTCAGTGACTACAAAACCGGCACCCATCATGATGCACCGTCCGCCGAAAATCGATTTGTGCCGTTGCTGATGTGGGGCGCGGGCATCGATGCTACCCGGTTAAACCCCTCGGCGCCGTTGCTGTCGTTGGCCGTCGCACCGACGGTTGCGCGCATATTAGGTATCAGCCCACCAGCTCACGCGACCGAAGCGGCGTTGCTCAAGTGATCACAACGCGGTGCTGCCGTGCAAAGAAGGCGGAATGCTCGGCGAGGGTGGCCAGGTAGGGTGCGATATCGAGTTGGGCACGCCGTGACAGCGCTTGTACCGGGGTAACATCTGCGACGGGGACATAGCGAAACGTCAGGTTGATGCGCCGCGTCGCAAAAGCCTCGATGCTTGGGCCGATCGTGGCATGGCGTTTGTTTTCGACCCGGGTGACGCGATGCAACAGGTCATCTTTCCACACCGGGCCGCCGAACAATTGTAGCGAATTGTCTTCGAGCCATTGGCTGCGTACGGGTGGCGCGCTGCCATTGCCGCGCCGGATAAATTGAAACAGGGCGCGCTCACCCAATGAAATCGATGCCACTGGGCCAGGTTCAAAATCGCGATGTTCGCCGACCCGGGCAACATCGACCCACTTGGCACCGTCTAACCGACTGCCATAAAAATTTACCAAACAAGTGTTGAGCTGCCAGCCCGCCGGTACGAACGACGCCGGGAATTGACTGCGAATCCGGCGCTCCATCGTCGCTACCAGTTGTTGCAGAATCTCGGGGAATGGTTCAGCCGCGACGGCACAGTTTTGGGTGCGGCGCGGCGGTTCGTAGTAGCCCAAACAAGCAAATTGCCAATTACCCAGCCAATAGACCGGGCGCAACAGCCGATGTTGTTGTTTGCCTTCGGGCACAGGACGTTGCGTCGAGTAGCGTTGTTCCCACAGTGGATGCAGCGTTGCGAGCCAGCGATCAAGTGCGCTGCGTTGCGGGGCTGAAACAAAATCCGAAACGTAGTCGCAGCCGGCGTCGGTGCTGGGCGGTCGCGGATGCAACCCGGTACGAAGTTGGCCGCTGCTGGCGTGCTGGCCGGGTAGCGGACCTTGCGGCACGGCGTGGCCGCGATGCCGTCCAACATGACCCGGTTTGGCAGGCTTTCGCACAACACTAGGTTGTAATTCTAAACGCCGCGAGATTTCGAACTTTTTACCCGCAACTTTGCAGGGTGCGACCCGATAGCGCGGCCATGCAAATTCTGAGCTCGGTGTCGCGATTGGGTGGCCTAGTTGCCGCTTGGGTGTTTCCTGCGGGCTGTGCGGCGTGTGGAGCGAATATGGTGCGCGGCGCTGCGATGTGCGGTCGGTGTCGCGAGTCGCTCACTCCGCTGCCGCCAGCCTGTCCGCGCTGTGCCCAGCCGACTGGGGCGCAGTCGATACGTTGCCGCCGTTGCCGCATTCATCCCTTGCCGCTCGACGCGATTGTGACGCCGTGGTTGTACGGTGGCGAGCTTGCCACGGCGGTACGTCGCCTCAAGTTCTCTCGGGAGGTTGCAGGTGCACGCGAATTGGCACCGCTTTGGGCCGGCGCCTTGGCCGCCACCGTGCAGGCCTACGGGGCGGAACTGATTGTTCCGATTCCGTTGCATTGGCGCCGGCGTTGGCAGCGTGGCTTCGATCAAAACACCTTGTTGGTGCACCATGCTGTCCACTATGCTGCGATACCTGCGCCGATCGTGCACTGTCTCCGTCGCATCCGCCACACCAAGGAGCAGTCGCTGCTCGCTGCGCGTGAGCGGCAAAGCAATCTCAATCGCGCATTCGTAGTCCCGCTTGCGCAGCGCGCCGGTGTCGTCGGCAAACGCGTGGTGTTAGTCGATGATGTTGTCACCACGGGGGCGACCATGGCCGCCGCGGCGCGCGCCCTGCACCGTGCTGGGGTTGCTGCGGTGATCGGCGTGGCGTTAGCACGCGCGGAGTAGGTTCGTCGGACTACTTGCAGATCTGGCCGACCACGGTGCCGGTGGTCGTGGTTAGCGGACCATTACACACCAGTGGCGTTGCACACACGCTAGTGCACCGTGTTGCAGGTGCACACAAGGTCGGTGCGCCGGGGGCATCTTGGCAAATCACGGCACAATAGGCCTGCGGCGTGCCGCCGGTGGATGGCGTTACGTTAAGCACGCATGCCGCGACCCCTGGTCCGGTGTACCCCGCATCACATGTGTCTCCGGTGCCCATGGTGCACTGGTTGGAACACCAGCTGCCGCTGCCACCCTGCAGGTTTAGGCAATTGTAGCCGACGGGGCAGGTGCCTTGGCCTTGGCCGGTGCAGGCTGCGCCTAAGATCGCTGTCGACATGGCGGCATCTGGGCGCACCGTAGCCGAATCGATTTGTGCGCCGTTGCCGTCGACGATTTTCGGAGCATCTCCATTAGTGATGGCATCGGTCGCTGGATCTTTGCTGGGACTATCGTAACAAGCACTGGCCGTTGCGATGCCCACAGTAGCGATGATTCGCAAACCCATGCGAAATGATACCGTATTCGCGACGCGGGCGGTCACCTTCCTTGGGTTTCGTCGTCTTCAAATTCGGCTAAGACTTCAAAATCCATTTCAATGGGAATGTCGTCCTCGGCCTGACTGCTTGGCGTCGCCGAAGTGATGGACGCACGATCGTTTGAAAATTCATTGGGCAGGTGCCGTGGCGGTTCGAAGAAGAAGCCACTATCGTCGTCGTGCTCGTCGTCGTGCTCGTCGTCCTCGGTGCTCATGGAAAGCAGCGCATCGTCGAGGCTCGTTGAGGCTGGCGGGCTGGCGGCGAGCTGGAATGATGGAATCACGGGCCGCTCGGCATGGGTAAGCGGATCATTGAGGGAGAAATCGTTGTCGTCAGCGTCAAGCTCGATGGCCGAGAGGCGCGCGCTAATGTCGGGCGCAAACACGGTTACCGGCGGCGCAGCTTCGAAGCCTCCGGCATCTTCCTCTCCCCACGCTGGCGGCGTGGCCGGGATCCGATTTGCCGGCTGGGAAGTATGGCGCGAGGTAATGTGACGATTGGTCCGCGCCGGGCCTGATCCTGCTTGGCTGTGGGCAACGGTTCGATTTTGCGTCGGTGGTGGGGTCGACGAACGGCGTCGCAGGGTCTCTCCAATTGCTGAAAAATCAAATTCCGCGCCGGCGGGTGGCGGTGGTGTAACCACGGGTTCGCGGGCGGCACCGGCCAGGAGGTTGGCATCGAGCTGGCCCATTACGGTTGGGGCTCTTTGACTCCATTCAGTGGCGGCTTCGACCTCGATTTCCATCGCGTCGACCTCGATTTCCATCGCGTCGGCGTCGAGCGATTCTTCATCAAGTGAGGCCGCGTTAGCCACTGCAACAATCGCCGGCGCTTGCGGCCCAAGCGCCGAAAAATCGGTGTGCTCATCGAGCGCGTTGAGATCCATGTCATCGCTAATGAGTATGGTTTTGGCGGTCTGGGTGCGAGGCACCGGCGGACCAATGTGCGTCGGTTCTTCTGGTGTGAAACGCGCAACGCTAGGCGCGATGTCGGCAGGGCCAGCTTGTGGGATGGGCGAAAAATCGTCGCTGAGACTTGCCGCTGGAGGCGACTCAAATTCGGTGTCGAGTACGATGTCCGGACGTTCGATGGGGGGAATCGGGGTCGGTGCAACGCCGGCGCCGTTATCCGGGGCCGCAGTTTCAGCGATCGGCGTTGTGGCGCGGGCGGGGACGACTGCCGCCGGGGCGACGGCATTGGCTTGCTCGCGCGCTGGCGGTGGTGGAGAAGTGGGGCCTTTGCCGCGCGCTAATCGGCTGACCAATGGAAGCCCTGCGGGTGTCGCAGCCGAGGGCACGGCTGCCGTGACCCGCGGCGGCCCGGCCCAGCCTGCGCTGCGTTGTCGATGTTGGACTGCAACGCCGCCGAGTACCTGCGCTAGCTCGGCCGACGCCTCATCGATATCGATGGTCAACGGCACCGACACGCTTTGTTGTAACGCTAACAAGTCAGCATCAAGCCCTGCGCCACTTGCCGCGAGTTTACGTGCCAATGCGAGTGCAGAGGGCACATCGACGTTGGTGCGCAAAATATCCTGGTCAGCGTCGGCAAAAAATTGTTCATTGGTAGCCGCCAATGATCTGATCGCCTGCCCCATGCTGGCCCCGGGCGGCCGCGCCGCAACAGTTAGAATCGGCTCCGAGTCGCGCAGTGGTAACGGTAATGGTACTGGTACTGTCTCGACACCCGTTGATTCCACGACCGGGCGTTGGGCTGCTGCGGCCGAGTGCGGAATTGGCAACGCCATGTCATCGAGGCCGCGTTGTTTTCGAATATCGAGCATGCGCTGAACGACGCTGCGGCTGTCTTTGGAAATCCGCGTTAGCTCGACCACCATCCCGAAAGTTGCCGTCGGACGTTTGGCATCAAACGGGCGCACCGCGAGGACTTTGCCAATGCCAACGAGCGCCGGTTTATCGTCTGCGATGCGCAACTCAAAACGGACTTCGCTGCCGACCTCGCGGGTGCTTTTGGTCGGCAAGAATACCGCGGTTCGACCGACGTTAATCGCGTATTTCTCAACGAAAATATCGATCGTGTCATAGCGCAATTTGATGCGGACAATGAACGAGCCGGGTTCCACTTTTTAATTGTACCGTGGCCTTCGCGGGTTTGCGGGCTTAACGTGCAAATTGCTTTGCAAATTTAGGCGTTGGTTTCGATCCAGCGCCGGGCAGTATCAAGCGCGGCGGGGAGAGCTTGTATGTCTTTGCCGCCACCTTGGGCCATATCTGGCTTGCCGCCGGCCTTGCCGCCGAGCTTTTCGGCCACGGCCGCGAGTAACTTGCCGGCGTTGACACGATCGGTGAGGTCTTTGGTGACCATGGCGATGAGTTTGATGTCGCCTGCAGCGCTGGTGCCCGCCAAGACCAACACGCCTGACCCCAGCTTGTCGCGCAGCTGATCGCCGGTATCGCGCAGCACTTTGGAGTCTTCTACTTCGACCGCAACCGCTAAAACTTTGATGCCTTTGATCATCACAGCTTCCGCGAGAATGTCGCGGCCGCCACCGCTGGCAGCCATCTTGCCTTTGAGTTTTTCAAAGTCTTTGGACAGGGTTTTGCTGTCGGCTAACAATTTTTCAACTCGCGCGGCCGAATCAAATGGCTGACTCTTGAGGCGGTCGCAAATCGTTGCCAGTTCGTCTTCGATGCGGCGCACGTACTCGACCGCGCCGGCCCCTGTGACAGCTTCAATCCGCCGAACGCCTTGGGCCACGCCGGATTCCGACACCAACTTGAATAAGCCAATGTCGCCAGCGCGGCGCACGTGGGTACCACCGCAAAATTCGAGCGATTCGTTGCCGATCGAAACCACGCGGACGGTGTCGCCGTATTTTTCGCCGAACATCGCTACGGCGCCTTTTTGTTTGGCCGCTTCGATCGGGAGGACTTCAATGGACGAGTCACGATTGCTGCGGATTTCGGCGTTTACCCAGTCTTCGACCTGGCGTCGCTGTTCGAGCGTCATTGGCGAAAAATGCGCAAAGTCAAAGCGCAAGCGGTCAGCGGTCACCAGCGATCCTTTTTGCGCTACATGGTCGCCGCAGTACTTTTTCAATGCCAGGTGCAACAAGTGCGTCGCGGAGTGATTGGCGCGAATGCGATCGCGCCGGTTGCCGTCGACGGCAAAACGAAACGTCGGGGTAGCGCCGCTACGC
>JAGPDK010000460.1 GCA_018057605.1 Kofleriaceae bacterium
AGTGGGCAACCGAGCGAATCGTGCGCCCCAACCGGCGAAGGCGGGGCTTGTGTCAAAACCAGTTTTGCGGGCGGCACCATGTTGGTGGACGTCATGCCGGGCAGTGATGGCAAGACCTTCACCGTGTCTGGTGATGGCACTGTGAATGTCTCGGTGCCGGCGTTCACGGGCCGGGTTTTGGTTAAGAAATAGTTTCTCGACATCGATCGTGGGCGCGGGTCCGTGGGCACGGCCCGTGTCCAGTCGTCGTCGGCCAACGGTCTTGCCGCCGTGTCAAAGCGATGCTGGGTGGGCGCAATGTGAGCAAACTTCCAGTATGCTGTGTCGCGAGGTCTTCTGCTGTGACACCCGATCAAGAATTTACCATCGACCTTGAGCTCGATGATGCCGACGATATGGCGGCCTTGACGGCGCGCTTGGCCGAACAATTGGGTCGCGCACCAACCACGCTACCGCCGATCGAAGTGCGCAAGCGCTCGGTTGATGCGCGGCGAGGGCGCGTGCGCTTTCATGTCACGGTTGGTTTTGTAGACCCACATGCGCCGCCCTTCGGTGGCGCAGTGCCGCGCGAGGTGCAAGGCGCACCGGTGATAATCATCGGCGGCGGCCCAGCCGGGCTGTTTTGTGCGTATCAGTTGGCACGTGATGGCATCGCTTCGATTGTGTTGGAACGCGGCAAAAAAGTGCAAGCTCGGCGCCACGATCTCAAAGGCTTGACGCGGCACGGCGTGGTGAATCCCGATAGCAACTATTGTTATGGCGAAGGCGGCGCAGGCACGTATTCCGACGGCAAGTTGTACACGCGCTCGCACAAACGCGGCGACGTGCGCGACATCATCGAAGTGTTGGCGCTGCATGGTGCGCCCGCGGTTATCCTCGAAGATGCCCGGCCGCATATCGGTTCGAATAAATTGCCCAAGGTGATTACCGCGTTGCGTGAACGGTTAGAAGCCTGTGGCGTCGAGTTTCGTTTTGAGTCAAAAGTAACCGGCTTTATCGTCGAGGCCGGTGTGGCGCGGGGCGTGTTATTGGCGAACGGTCAAACCCTGGCTGGGCGTGCGGTGGTAGTGGCGGCCGGGCATTCGGCGCGTGACATGTTAGATGCACTTGCGGCGTGCGGTGCAACGCTTGAAGCCAAAGCGTTTGCGATGGGCGTGCGGATCGAACATCCACAGGCGCTCATTGATGCCGCGCAATACGGCAAATTTGCCGGGCATGCCAAACTGCGTGCCGCACCGTACCGGTTGGCGTACACGCCAGCCGACGGCCGTGGGGCTTTTTCGTTTTGCATGTGCCCTGGTGGCTGGATTGTGCCGGCGGCAACCGAAGTTGATGGCTTGGTGGTTAACGGCATGAGTTTGTCCCGGCGCGATTCACCGTTTGCAAATTCCGGTTTGGTCGTTGGGGTTGAAGTCGCCGATGTCGATCGGCAAAAACTTGGCCAGCCGCTTGGTGGCTTGGAGTTGCAGCGCCGCATCGAACGGGCGGCGATGCTGGCTGGCGGCGGCATGTTGCGAGCACCTGCAACGCGGGTGAGCGATTTTGTCGCGGGTCGGGCATCGTCGACGGTGCCGGGCTGTAGTTATGAGCCGGGCATCACGGCCGGTAACATCGCTGACGTGCTTGATGCTAGTGGTTTGCCTTTGGCGCAGCGCTTACGCGAAGCCATTCCGGTGTTTGATCGCCAGCTGCGTGGCTACAACAGTAGTGAAGCCGTCTTGGTTGGCGTTGAATCTCGGACGTCGAGCCCTGTGCGTGTTGTCCGTAATCCGGACAGTTTGCAATCGCCCACGGTAGTCAATCTGTATCCGTGTGGCGAAGGTGCGGGCTATGCTGGCGGTATCGTGAGTGCCGCCATGGATGGTATTCGGGTTGCGCGGGTGATCGCACAGCGACCGTAATCTTTGGTGGTGTTGCGGCTGGGGGGCCGTCGCTACGTGCGTCGGCGTACTGCATTAGCACACATGGCCCGACGTCAGAATCTGTGATGATCGTAACGCGAGTGGCGTAGTTGATTGCGTCTCGTGCGAAAGCCGCCGACACTAATTAAGGTGAGGCAATTTCTACCTGTGCTGTGGTGTGCCCTGTTGGCATCGGGCTGTGGCGATAATATCCATTTGCTCGACGCTGGCGGGTTAACGGAGCTCGACGCTGATGGCGGCTTGCTCGTCGATGGCGGCTTCATCGGCGACGCACGCGATGGCGGGATCACGGCGGATGCACCTGACGGCGGCGCTAGTGATGCCGGCACAGTCGGCAGCGACGGTGGCACAGTCGGCAGCGACGGTGGCATGGGCGGTAATGACGCCGGCATGGGCGGTAATGACGCCGGCATGGGCGGCAGTGACGGTGGCATGGGCGGCAGCGACGGTGGCATGGGCGGTAATGACGCCGGCATGGGCGGCAGCGACGGTGGCATGGGCGGTAGCGACGGTGGCATGGGCGGTAATGACGCCGGCATGGGCGGCAGTGACGGTGGCATGGGCGGTAATGATGCCGGCATGGGCGGCAGCGACGGTGGCCTGGGCGGCAGTGACGCCGCACCCGGCGATGCGCGAATGGGTGACGCCGCAACGGCCGATGCGCCCGCGACCGATGCGCCACCGTTACCACGTGTGGTCATCAACGAACTCGTGGTTACGCCGAACCACGATTGGAGCGGGGCCATGCCTGCATACGTTGGCATGGCAGGCACCGGATCGATTTCTCCCGACGACGAATGGGTCGAACTGCGCAATGATGGTGTCACGCCGGTGAACCTCGCCGGTTGGATTCTGCGGGTCAGCGATGCGGAGGTGAAGGACACCGTGTTGGGCATGCATGGCACGTTGGCCTTTTCGGTTGGTTCGTCGATTACCGCAGTGCAACCAGGCGGCTTCGTCGTGATTGGCAATCCAACTGGCACGATGGCGACCGACACGTTTGTTTCGTTGCGAATGCCCGATGGCACGGTCATCGACGATGTTGAAATCGGTGGATTATCGTTGAGTCGAGATTCTGAACAGGATGGCGTTGGTGATGGCGCACCTGCTGCGAATGCCAACGGTTTTGCGCGTGGGTCCTTCGACGAAGCGATCGCACGCCCAGTTGGCGCGCTCGATAGTAACAACGACATTGTTGATTTTGAGGCGCTTTACGCAACGCCGGGCCGAGCCAATACTCAACCGGCGCGGCCAGTTGAAAGTGCTGCGCCGTTGCTGCTGGCCCATACCACGGGCAGCGCGCTCGCGGTATCAGCGGCAATTACGTTGCAGTTTAATGAGGCGGTTGATGTCGCGTCGATCGATGCGGTTGGCGCGTTGACCTTGACCCACGGTGTTGTGCCGGTAGCTGCCGGGCTGGTCAAGTTTGCCGACGATGACCACACGGTTGTGCTCAATCCCATTGGGGTGTTTCCGTTTGGTGCAACCATTACCGTCATGGTCAAAGGTGGCGTTGGTGGGGTGCGTGACCTCGCTGGCAATCCTCTGGCCGCCGATCAACAATTCACAATTACCACGGAAGCCGCACCGGTCGATCCTGGTGCTGCGCGCATCAATGAAGTGTGCGCGTCGCCAGTCCAAGACTGGAACGACAGCAGTGGTGGAAATGTGATTCCGTTCGATGGCGTGCCAGGCAATGGTCAAGTCACCAGCGAAGATGAGTGGGTTGAATTGCTCAACTCTGCAGCGGGGATTACGAATTTTAGTAACTTCACATTGACGGTATATGCCGGCCCGACCTTGCTTCAAGAGGCTCGCTTAGTCACCCGTCTCACCACGAGCAATACGCGGATCGTTGGCACCGGCACGTTGTCAGCCGCCCGCACTGGCGATCGATTGATTATCGGTAATCCGGTCGGCGCCATTCCGGCCAGCTGTTTTCTCGAATTGCGCAATGCCAGTGGAGTCTTGATCGATCATATGGAACTCGGCGGTAACTTTCTGAGTTCTGATCGTGGCGGCGATGGTGTGAACAACGGCGCGCCGGGTGCCGGCCAAGACGGCAATTCTTCCAGCTTCCTCGACGAAACTATTGGCCGCGGCCCGGACGGCGTTGATACCGGCAGTGACGTGCTGGATTGGGAATATCAAAGCGCCACCATTGGCACTGCGAACTAGCGCCGCACCGTACAGCTTCGCTCGATTTCTGCAGGTAGCTGCAAAATTTGCGTCGAGCTGCGCAGGGAATGCGCAAATGGTTCAACGCCCCCGCGGGGGTTGCGGAAATCACGAGATTCAGCGTTGGTGCCAATGGTTTGATACTTGCAAACTGCATCGTAATGGCACGAGACAATCATCGAGTTCGCTGGCTCGCGCTCATCTTCGGCGTTTTAGCCATTGTGGCGTTTTTGGGCTACCGTTGGTGGCGACCTACTGATGTCGAAATCGCTCAGGTGGTGCGTGGCCGCGCAGTCGAAGCTGTCTACGCTACTGGGACGGTTGAGCCTCGGCATAAGGCAGTGGTGAAAGCTCGAATGAGCGAACACATTGCGACGCTGTTGGTCGATGCGGGTGACAAAGTGACGGCCGGTCAATTGTTGGCACGAATTGAAAACCCGCTACATACGTTTGCGTTGGCTCAAGGCAAAATCGAGTTGGCCAAAGCGCAGACCCAGGCTGGCAAGACCTCACCGCAACTCGCTGGGCTACAAGCTCACGCCAAGTTTTGGCGTTGCCGGTTGGATTGCCCGTGAATTGAATTGCAGCGCA
>JAGPDK010000063.1 GCA_018057605.1 Kofleriaceae bacterium
GCGATCAGTCGAGCACGAATGCGCGTGCGCGCGGCCGCACCGTCGAAGCTCTCGGTGGTAGCTGCTGGTGCTGCACTGCCAGCGTATTCCGAGGCGTGAGAAATCGTATCAGGGTGCGCTGCGGGCACCACGATAGGTTGGGTTACCGGCGGCACCACAGCCGGCACTAACCGCGCATCAGCTACCGCCGGTCGGTTATTAGCCGGCGGCGGCGAGACCTTACGACTGGAGCTTTGCGACGACGATTTTGCATCGCAGCCAGCAATTTGTGCAACACCCAATGCCAGCACCGTCAGCCCAACCCGACACCAACTCGGCCGGGCTGCGATCATGCTGGCTCCGCTGCGCCAACATACGACGCGGCGGCTTGCAACACGGCATCGGCGTTGGCCTGGGCATCGGTAGAATCCACCGCCACCCGCACGATCACGCCACTGACCCGCTGCGCCAAACTATGGCTGTAGCACTGGTCATAATAATCAAGCATGATTGCTGCAGCGCTGGCGAACTGGCCATCGTCGAGAAACTGGTTGGCTTGTTTGACGCGCAGCCCGCCCAAGCGTTTTTCGACCCGGCGCACTGCGTCTTTGAGTTCCGCAACATCATGCTGCCCATACGTTGCTAGTGAAAACGCCAAGCGTGCCGGCGCCGGAATCTCCAAGCGCACCACGGTTGACGCTCGCATGCGATCCCAGAACACCGCTGGCACTGCGCAGTTGCCGATGCGCAACGACTCATCTTCGACCCAGATCCGGCGGGTTGAATCCAGCGCGGCCAAAACCGTCGCCATCTGGTTTTCAAAATATTCATTGCTTGGCTGCGCCGCTTCACCAAGCGCGCCGAATGCCGAGCCTTTGTGATTCGCCAAGCGTTCAAGATCGAGCACTTGCTCACCGCGCGCGGCTAACGCATGCAGCACTGCGGTTTTGCCACTACCGGTGTGACCGCTTAGCACCAACAACGGATACGGCGCATCGTTAACCGCCAATACCCGACGACGAATCGATTTGTAGCCACCGCGCAACGTCACCACGGCCATGCCCGCTTGCGTTAGCAACCAGGCAACGCTGCGGCTGCGTAACCCGCCCCGCGCGCAATGCACCACGACGCGCCGATGCGGAACCAACGATCGCGCCTGGGCTACCAGCTCGACCAGCCGTGGCTGCACGCGGGCCCAGCCCCATGCAATCGCTGCATCGCGGCCGACTTGTTTGTACATCGTGCCGACAACAACCCGTTCTTCATCGGTAAACAGTGGCAGGTTGATGGCACCGGGTAAATGCGCATGGGCAAATTCGCCGGGCGTGCGGACATCTAGTACCGGTAACGCTGCGAGTTGCCGGAGCAAATCCGGCGCGTCGGCATCGAGCACAGTGCCAGGATGGCTCGAAATCTCTTCGATCACATCTGCCGCGCCCAGCGTGAGCGCCAGGCTTCGCTCGGCGAGCTGCGTGAAGGTGGTTTCGGTAAGTGCAATCACAGTTCGTGCATCACCCTCGAAGATTAGTTGCCCAAAAAGTTCATTCCGCCGCCGCCGTTTTCTCGTTTTGACTCAGCGATCACCGCGAGCAAAGCACAAGACAGAATGAAGCGTTGATCCGCTACGCCAGGTGTCACTTCCACTTCAAATTCTTTATTGAAGAATCGGAAAATCTGGGTGACAAAGCCGGCGCGCACACCACCGATGAGGATTTCGTGTTTTGAGGTCAACCACGGAAAAAACCGCCGCAAGATCGATGCGCCTTTTTCTTCCATGGTGCCAAACTCTTGGCCGTTGACATCAAGCAGATGGAACTTGTCTCGAAGCAACGAGCGAAAGCCTTTTTTCTGAATCGTTGCGACCAGCGCACCGGTGTTGGCGTCGGTCAGATCGTAACAAAAATTGATTGCGAGGATCTGCCGAGATTTCAATTTGAAGACCGGCACGGTCTCGGTTTCGTCGGTGCAAATCTTGAATTCTTCACGGAATTTGAACAGCGGATGTTTCACGAAGAGAATCGGCTGTTCATCCATCGTTTGCACGTAAAATTTGCGATCAAAAAACGACCAGAACTTCCGCTTGATGCGATAGCGCGTCTGGGTAGCAACCGACACCGACTGCACTTCGCGTTGCAGGGCAAATTGAGCTTGTGGCGAGTTAGGATCTTGCACGGCGGTCACGATAGCACTTGCTGGGTGGCGACGCTAACGGCTGGCACGGCGGACTACGGCAAAGGCGCTGTTAGTCGCTCGACGAACCACACGAACTGCCACATGACGAATCGCTCGACGAACTATCGCTCGACGAGTCGCTTGACGAATCGCTCGACGAATCGCTTGACCAGCTACCATCGGAATCGCCGTCGCTCGACGATGTCTCGCCGCTATCATCGGACGAGTCGGTTGAATCAGGCCAGTCATCACTAACCGCCAATTCGCCATCGTCGCCATAACAAACTGCATCAGCGCCTAGCCAACCGTGGCTCGCGGCATCGGATTCGGCCGGCATGCTGTCACCCTGGCACAACTCGGCGCCAGCAGAGTCACAAACGTGCACATCTGGGGAGTGCCACGCGTGGTTATGCAGCATGGCGTCCAACACAACGTAGGTGGCAAAATCGTAGTACGGATCATTGTAGTAGTAATAGAACGGGTCGTCGTTATTCCGGTCGGCCCGACGCCGCGCGGGTACTGCGCGATAGCTAGGAGCGACTACGTTGCTGCCAAACTGCAGCCGACGAAACTTGCCAACCTCGGCGCCAGACTGCCGCACCAACTGGACGGTGGCTTGCTCCCGGCTGACGTTCGACGATGCAAACGCGACATGCAACGCCTGCACGAGTTGCCCGGTAAGTTGATCTAGGCTTTGCAGATAGGGTTGATAGCTGTCTTGTTGCGCTGCAAACGTGCGCACGCGTTCAGCATACTGTTGTGCACTGTCACCGACGAGAATCTGCAATTTGCGCATGCGACTCGACAACACCATCGTCAGCTCCGCCGCGCCCAACATGACTTGATTGGTAATGGTGCAATCGATAATTGTATGCAGCCACTCGGTTTTATGGCCCAACACAATGTGCATTTCGCGAAACGGCTTGTTCAGCACACCGCTGAGCTCGGCGGCCCGGGCAATCAGCGGTAGATCATCAGGTACGTCATGAGGATCCATGTAGACCACTTTTTGGTCGACGAGAAATGACATGGCGTCGTGGATACCCGCGTTAGCAAATGCTGCAACCAACCCCTCGACCAGCGCAAATGCGCTGATGGTTAGTTCTTCTTTGCCGCTGCGTAGATCGATCTTGGCACCAAACAGTGACCGAACCCATTCAATGGGCCCTTTGCTGCGATTGACTTCGGCACTTGGCAAATCGACGGTGATTTTGGCTCGCAACATATCGGTCCTCGTGGTCAGTCAACCGGGCCGTCCCCGATTCAGCTCGCACAACAATACCGTGCTTACCCTGTGCGTGTCTCACCAGCGGCGACGCGCAATAGCGCTGCCGCATGCTGGGCCTGCGCCACAACTGCCTCGAGTGAGCCCAGATTGCTGTCGCGCTCGACCACAACCGTGCGCAGCTTGGGGCACGCGGTCCGCAGCTCGGATAGCAGTTCGAACGCCTCGAGTTCAATCGGCTGGCTATGGCTGTCCACCCAATACCCCGCTTGCACAAACCCGCCAGCGAGATGTAATTGCATAACTGCAGCAAGGGGATACGACCGCAACAAGTCGACCGGTGCTAGCTGTTGATTGCGAGCGGTATAGAGCAAATTCACCACATCGAGCAACATGCCGCAGCCGGTGCGGTTCACCAACTCCGTGAAAAACTCGGCTTCGGTGAAATCACCGCCCCGCAACGCAAATGGTGCCGCGATATTTTCCAAAGCAACCGGAATTCCCAAGGTCGCTTGCAGCAACGCGACTCGGTCCGCGACCACATCGAGCAACTCGCGCGTCAACAACAGCGGTACCAAGTGCCCGGCATCGAGGCCGGCTGGGCTGCGAGTCAAGGCGAGATGCTCCGTAAACATGATGGGCCGGGCGAGCGTTGCAAGTGCCGCAATTCGCTCAAGTCGCTGCATCATCAAGCAGCCATCGTCGACGGAGCCCAACGAAAGCCCGACGTCGTGGAACACCAAGGCATAGCGCTGAGCTAACGGCAGCAATGTGTGTTCAACAGCGCCAGGATCATCAAAGAAATGATCGGGCATAATTTCCAACACCTGCGGCAGCGCTACCTTTGCGGCGGTGGGGTCTAACAATGCACTGCGATAACCACGGCGATAGCCGACACCTGCGCCTAACCAAGTTGGCGGCGCTACCGTCATCGGCGTCGATCCTGCCGTGGACATCGGCGTCAACATCGTCGCCATGTCACCTTGGCCGACGCAAACCGCACCTCGGTAGCCTGGCGTGGCGGATCAATAGGCAGCAGGCCCCCAGCAACCTCACGCGCGATACTCTCGATTGCATAACGACTGGTCAGCGTCCGAACTTCGCCGTCACGGCGCGCCGCAGCTCGACGAATTTCAAAGGACCAAAGATCCGCAGCATAGCCTGGCTCATCGTCGTCGACGAGCCGTTGCCGTACGATCGCTTCACAACGCAACGCTTCGGCAATACCCGCCGGCAACAGCGTGGCACTCACCAGCGCAGGATGCTCAGCCAACCACCACCGATAGTAGGATGCCACCTTGGGTGCGATTCGCAGAGTCAGCGGTACCACCGGTGCGAGGTCGTCCCAACGCTTGGCGATCAACCCTTGCGCAAAGCGCTCCAGTTCAATGCTTGGCAGCGCCAGCAGCGAGCCTCGTTCCCTGTCGTCCAAATCAAACTGCGCAAGCACCGCCGTCGCGTCGACGGCAAACGCCTGGCGCAACCGCCGATCGACGGCGAGCGTTACCAATGCATTTTGAAACTCGGCCAACACAAATGCGCGGCGCGACGCAGTTAGCGCGCGTGAGTTGCTAGATGATCGACGGCGCGTTGCAGTTCAGTTGGCAGCGTACGCTCATGTTGAGCGTCGAAGCCAAAATATACTTTGGGGCCACGCGGTGCATTTTTAAGCGTCAAGCGCAGATCAAAAGGCCCGTTGCTGACCCGTTCAATCTTGAATTTCGATTTGGCAGTCTTGAGGTCAGCCAAAAAAGTAAATTCCAAGCGTTTCGCGTTAGCGCCGGTGCCTAATAGATAGCGAAACACATCGTAGGAACCACGATATTGATTGCCCGTGACGAACGCACCTTCACCGCGTTGAAAAATGTACGCCGAGAAACTGTCGTCGGGCGCTTCCGGCGCTTTATCGAGCCACGGCGTGGATTCCAGCAAAACCCTGGCTTCGCCATCGGCAATTTCTACTGCGCTCGACGCTGGTACATCGTTACCGCACGCGGCCACTGCACCAACCGCCGACACCACCAACACTGCTGCCAACACGGACTTCAACATGGAGCCTCCCTTTTCGTGACGTGAGTCTACTCTGCCTTCACTGTTGCGGCTGGTACTTTAATGCGGCGTTTTTCAGCGGCAACCTTGTGGCGATACACTGTGATCCAACTGGTCACGCAGACGCCAGCCACGACCACGCCGAGCAATGAAATACTGCCTCGGACAAAGAAGCCCAAGTTAAAATACACAGCGATCGGCGTGCTAAGTAGCGCGCCCAGCATAAGTTGCCGGCGTTGATTTGCGATCACGCGCTCAACCATGTCTTCCATTGCCATGGCATTACCCTAAGCCGAAAAGCACAAAGCCGCTACACCAACAACGCTGGTGAGCGGCCTGCACACGAGTAATGTACGGTACTACGCGCGGGCGCGTGGCGATTTGCCAGCTGGCTTTTTGTTGGAAGCTGCCGCGACGACAGCTTTCATTGGAGCCTTGGTTGGCGCTTTGCTCGCGCCTTTTGCTGTCACCGCAGGCGCTTTTACCGGCTTGCTGTTTTTGGTGCCGTTGCTGCCGTTGGTGGAAGGCGCTGAAACTGATTTGCCCATACCAGCGGCATCTTTGAGTTGCGCGACATGCGGGGTCTTTTCCCACGTGAAGTCCGGCAGCTCGCGGCCAAAGTGGCCGTATGCAGCCGTCTTGCGGAAAATTGGTCGGCGCAAATCAAGTTCTTGGATCAGCATGCCTGGCCGTGCATCGAACGTAGCCAACACGGCGCGGGTCAAATGCTCGTCGGAAACCACGCCGGTACCGAAGGTATCAACCATCATCGACACTGGTTCGGCAACACCAATCGCGTACGCGAATTGCACTTCGGCGCGAGTGGCAAGGCCAGCCGCAACAATGTGTTTGGCAATGTAGCGTGCGTAGTACGCAGCCGACCGGTCAACCTTGCTTGGGTCTTTACCTGAAAAAGCGCCGCCGCCGTGACGAGCGTAACCACCGTAGGTATCGACAATGATCTTGCGCCCAGTCAAACCGCTATCACCTTGTGGCCCACCGATCACAAAACGACCGGTTGGGTTGATGTGAAACTTGGTGTTTTTGGTGATGAATTTGGCCGGCACGATTGGCTTGATCACCAATTCGCGGATGGCTTCTTCGAGGGTCTTAAGCTTGACGGATTCGTCGTGCTGGGTCGACACCACGATGGCTTCCACGCCGACTGGCGTGTGACCGTCGTAACGTACCGAAACCTGAGTTTTACCGTCGGGGCGCAACCAGTTAATGCCCTTGTGCTTGGTCTTGCGGACGTCGGTGAGACGCTGCGCAAGTTGATGCGCCAATTGAATTGGCAGTGGCATCAGCTCAGGGGTTTCGGTGCAAGCATACCCAAACATCAAGCCTTGATCGCCTGCACCTTGTTTCGCTGGATCACCGCGATCAACGCCTTGTGCGATGTCTGGCGATTGTTGCTCAACGGCAACCAGCACACCGCAGGTGGTGGCATCAAAGCCCATCTCCGAGCTGGTGAAACCAATTTCACGCACGGCATCGCGCGCAATTTTTTGGTAATCCAGTGTCGCTTTGGTAGTGATTTCACCGGCAAGCACAATAAAGCCGGTTTTTGCGAGCGTTTCGCAAGCAACGCGGCTGTTTGGATCTTGCGCCAAGCAAGCATCGAGCACGCTGTCGGAAACAGCGTCACACAACTTGTCTGGGTGTCCTTCGGTGACAGATTCGGAGGAAAATAGGTAGTTTGCCATGAGGTGGCGGACTATCTGTTTTAACAGACCTGGTGTCAACGGCAGATTGTGGCGGCCTGGGTCACAAAACACCAGCCATGCAACGCGTAGCCAGGCCGTGGCCATCCAGCGGCATAGCGCCACGTCCAACCTCAGCCTAAATGCTAGGCAAGGGACGTTCGCAGCTACGCCAAGCTGCGGTACTATTCGAATAAGATGCGCAAGTTAGCCTCCGCGTACATGTGCTCGTTGATTGCAGCCGTGGCTGTAGTCGCGGGGGCGGCCGCGTGCGGGGGTGCGCCGCCAGTTCCTAAACGCGGTGTGATCGAAGCCGATCTAGGTGGCTGGAAATTTCGCCGTTTTCAACCAGTACTCGACGTGGAAGTCTGGGTTGCCGACAACCCGGCCGAAGCGTTCACGGCAAGCTACGTTCGCGATGAAGCCGAAAAGCGCGGCACAATTCGCGATAACGACCTCGCGAATGTGTTTGTCACCCGGTACCAGCAATCCGACGGTGTGCTGCGCGAAACTGTCAAATTTGCCAGGCGTCTAGCCAAAGAAAATGGCTACCAAGTCGATGAACAAAAGATCGAAGGCGTGCGGGTTTTCCGCATCACTGGCAACGGCGAAACCTGGGCGCTGTGGGCAGCCAAACGCTATGTCGTCAAAGTCGGCGGTCGCGGCCGCGAAAGTATTCCCGGCGATCTGGTTGAAGCCTACGGTGACCGTTTTGGCTCGCGGCTCGCAGGCGGCATGCTTGAAGGCCCACTGCCTGCAGGCCCGGAACCTAAAAAATCTGAAGACAGCAACGCCGAACCGTACGACGAAAATAATCCCAAACCCGATTGGGAATCATACGATCCGAAAAAGGCATCACCCAAAGTGACGACGCCCAAAGAAACGCCGGTGCCTGAACCGTCACGCCCCAATCGTTGAGTGGGCGGCCTTTGCCTTCGGTTGCGCGCTGGTCACGCAGTGCGATTGTCGTTCCTGCAATAAATGGCGCGCAACACGGTCGCGCTAGTGCCACGCTGGCGGCATAACTATAGCCATGTTGCTTGCTCAGACCACGGTTGACTCAGAACGCGCGATGCGGCTACTCGACCGCTCAACAACGTTTGCAGTCGGTGTCGACGCAAAAGTCCACGACATTATTGCAGCGGTACGCAGCCGCGGTGATGCCGCCTTGATCGAATACACGCAGCAATTTGATCAGCGCGCACCCCATGCTGGCAGTTATGAAATTGATCGCGACCGCTGGGACGCTGCGGCGGCCACGGTCGCGGCGCCGGTGCGCGCCGCCCTGCAACGAGCTAGCGCCCGCATCGCGGCGTTTCACCAACTTCAACTTGACGCCGATATCGTGCAAGAAACCAGCGGCATTCGCTTGGAGTTGCGCTCCACCCCGCTGGCCCGCGTCGGCATTTATGTGCCCGGTGGCACCGCGCGCTATCCGTCAAGCGTCTTGATGACCGCGGTGCCGGCGCGAGTTGCCGGTGTTGACGAAATCATCATGGTTACACCGGGCGCGTCGGCGGAAACGCTGTGTGCAGCACAAATTGCTGGCGTCCATCGCGTATTTGAAATTGGTGGTGCCCAAGCAGTGGCAGCGTTGGCCTACGGCACCGCGACGGTACCACGCGTCGACAAAATTGTTGGGCCTGGCAATCAATGGGTGGCGTCAGCCAAACGCCAAGTGTATGGCGAAGTTGACATCGATTCGATCGCCGGCCCGTCGGAAGTGCTGATCATCGCCGACGACACAGCCCCGGCGGCTTGGATCGCAGCAGACTTATTAGCCCAAGCCGAACACGACACCGAAGCTCGCGCCATCTTAGTAACCACGTCGCGTGAGCTTGCTGATGCCGTCGAAGCCGCGTTGGGTGCACAGCTTGTTACCTTGCCGCGCCGGGCCATTGCGGAAGCTGCCTTGCGCGACTACGGCGCCGCCGTGATCGTGCCCTCGCTCGACGCAGCCGTAGCTTTTGCCAATCGCTACGCACCGGAACACGTTGAGCTGCAAGTGCGCGAGCCACGCGCCCTTGCAGCGCGCATTCGAACCGCGGGTGCCATCTTCATCGGTGCATTTGCCTCGGAAGCCGCAGGCGACTACATCGCCGGCAGCAACCACGTTTTGCCAACCGGCGGCGCAGGCCGGTATGCTTCACCGCTAGGCGTATACGATTTTCGCAAACGTACTTCGTGGATCGAATACACTGAACCCGCCGCGCGTGCCGATGCCGCCGACATTGCGGCGCTCGCAGAGGTCGAAGGCTTACACGCGCATGGTCGCTCGGCGCTGCTTCGCATGACTGCGCCGACACCACCAACCCAATCAGCCGTAACCGACCCACCCGCCAACCCCTCGCCCCAACGCGACGCCAGCCGTGAGTGACACGCCCACTGCACCTGAGCGCAGCGACGCCGCCGACCTTGGCGCATTGTTACAACGAGTGCCACTGGGCCTACGTGGCGCCACGCCTTATCATGTGCCCAAACCGCCAAACATCGTCGCCAAACTCGATGCCAATGAGTTTCCCTACCCGTTGCCCACGGCATTGCAGCACGGGCTACGCCAAGCGCTTGGCGCTGTCCCGCTTGAACGTTACCCCGATCCAAATCTCACCGCTGTGCGTGCCCAGCTCGCCGCTGATCTTGGCGTTGCCGGCAGCCAGTTAGTTTTCGGCAACGGCTCCGACGAATTGATTTCGATCATCGTCAACGCGTTGGCCGCCAATCGCAGCGATGGTCGGCCGGCAGCGATCTGTTTTCCAACGCCAACGTTTGTATTTTATCAGCTCGCAGCATTGGCGCGCGGCGTCGCCACCGTCGAGGTTCCACTCACCGCACAGTTCGAACTCGATGAAGCAGCGATGAGCGCCGCGATCACGCGGGAACACCCGGCGGTGGTGTTTTTGGCGTTACCCAACAATCCCACCGGCACGCTGTGGCGGCCACAATTTGCCGTTGAACTCGCCACGCGATTTCCAGCGACGCTCATCGTTGCCGACGAAGCCTACGGCGCGTACAGCGATCAATCGCTGTTACCCCAGCTCGATGCCCACCACAATCTGGTCATCATGCGCACGCTCTCCAAAGTGGGTATGGCTGGGCTGCGCTTGGGATTTATCGTCGCTGCACCGACTCTGGTTGCCCTATTCGAAAAAGTCCGGCCACCGTACAATGTCAGCTCGCTCGATCAGTGTGCAGCACTGTTTGCATTGCAACATGCCGCAGCATGGCAGCAAACGATGATCGCGGAGATCCAGCAACAACGCACTGCGCTGGCGCAGCAACTAGCCACGCTGCCGGGCGTAACCGTGTTCCCAAGTTCGGCTAATCTCATCATGATTAGGATCTTCCCAAGCGCCGCCACCATTTGGCGCGGCTTGTGCGCGCGTGGCATCGTGGTGCGGTGCTTCGACACCCCCGGCGCCACGGCGTTAGCAGGCTGCTTGCGTATCACCGTCGGAACGCCGGTAGAAAATCAGCTCTTGCTCGCAGCGCTTCGGGATCTATTGCCTCCATGACCGCGCCGGACACAAGGCTGCGACCGCCATGGTGGATGCGTTGGGGCGGAGCTGGGTTGCTGATCGTTATGAGCGCGTGTGGGACTTCAGCGTCAAGCAAGGCCACGCCTACCGCGCGCTTCGCCGAGCAACACCTGCATGCGTTGGTCGCGCTAGGGCCACGCGTTGGCGAAACCGAAGCGGCAACGTTAGCCGCCACGTACATCCATACCCAGCTCGCAACCCTCAAGGTTTCATCGCAACTTGAACCACTCGGCACCGTCGAGCTGCCAGCGATTAGCGTCATGGGCACTCGGTATCGCTTGGCCCAAAACGTCACCAGCACCGATAACAATATCGTTGCCAGGTTTGGGCCGCCGGCCGCGCCCACAAACCCGGCCTTGCTGTTGATGGCGCATTACGATTCGGTGACCGGCAGTCCCGGTGCAGCCGACAACGCCGCCGCTGTTGCCGTGTTGCTGCAACTCGCCGCCGAACTCGCCGCCGCACCACCGAGCTTTCCGTTGCTCATTGCTTTCACGGCGCGCGAAGAAGATGGCTTGGTCGGCGCAGAAGCGCTGGTCAAAGCGCATGGCGATTCCATCGGTTTTGCGATTGCGCTCGATTTGCTCGGCACTGACGGCAAGTTAACGCTCACCGGAGCCGGCACATTACTTGGCCGACGCGAGTTGCAATACCTCGCTACAACGGCGCAGCACGCCCACGTTAAGCTCGATGCCCCCGTCCCACATCGCATTATCAGTCGATGGTGGCCGCAAGCCGAGCGCAGTGATCATGGGCCGTTCACCCGCCGTGGGATTCGCGCCGTACAGCTCTATCATCGTGGCCACAACGGCGAGTTCATCGACCTCGCATATCACACGCCGTTCGATCAAGTTGAGCGCATCAGCGCTGCGAGGCTGAGTGAAATTTTACAGCTGTTGCGCAGCATTGTGACGACCGCGCCGCCGGGTGTTGGCATCCATCAAACCCCGGTTGCGGTTGGCGATGCAGGTTGGTGGATCCCCGACGTAATGGGCCGCTGGGTCGCTTCACGGCGCATGCTGGTGGCTGGCTGCTGGTCTCTCGTGGCTGCGACGCTGCTGCTGTTGCTTACCAACCGACGCAGTCATGTGGCCGCAATGCCCAAGCGCTTTGGGTTGTCCCTGAGCCTTGCAGCGTTCGCACTTGCCACCGGGTTGACCCTGCTCGTCGAGAAATCCGCAAGTTATGCTGGCGCGTGGACCCTCGCGCCACGGCTCTACATCGCTGCGAGCAGCGGCATCTTGCTCGGCGGAACGGCGCTGATCATCACAGCGCTTGGGCGAAGGTGGCAATGGCATGGTGAGCGGCGCTTCTTGTATGCAGCGGTTAGCATCCAACTCACGCTAGCGGTGACCTGTTTGGTCATCGGCGCTGCCGAACTTGCGCCATTGTGGTTGGGCGCGGCACTGCTCCTTGCAGTCGCCCCACGCTTGGGTCGGCACGCTTGGCTGGCCGTGGCGATGGCGGCTTATCCGTTATGGTTCTTGTTCGACGGCGCGCGCTTGCGCGAGATGATTTTCCATCGCTTTGTGCCTTCGAGCCTGCCCATTTCGCTGTGGGTAGCGTTTCACCTCGGCCCCATGCTGCTCGCTGGCGCGTATTTGTTGCGCGCCAGGCACAATCGCCAGCCGCGTGGCCCGTTGCGCGCATTCTTGTTGCCCACCACTGCGTTCTTAACAATCCTCGTCGGAATTGCCGCCTGGGTGATCCATCGGCCTACATGTAGCGCCGAGGCTTTTGCTTTGCGCAATCTAGCGTGCGAAATGACCGAACCAGAGGTGAGGGAAAAGCCCCACCCCCATGGGCCGTGAGTCCCAATTGCGCTAGGTACAGAACGCCAGTAGCATCTAGCGTATGAGATTGTCTTGGCTTGCAGTGGCGATGATCGGTACGACAGCGGCGGCTTGCGATGTCGGGACCTACAATGGCCCCAATGGCGGCTTAACTGGCACCGATGCACCGGCTGGCGCCATCGACGCACCAGGCTCCATTGCCGCATGTGAAAGCAACTCCGCCGCGCGCCCAAACGGTGAACACAATGCTGGCGTAGGTTGTCTCAACGCTGGCGGCTGCCACGGCGCCACCCCGGGCGCAGGCGCGCCGGTATTCACCATTGGCGGCACGCTGTACACCACGTCGGCGGGCACCACCCCCGCGCCAGGTGCAACGATCTTCATCGGTACGCAAAAACTTATCGTTGCAACCAATGGCAATTTTTACACGTCCAACCCCGTAACATTTCCAACCACCACCAAAGCCAGCTTGTGTCCCGATACCAAACCCATGGTCGGCCCGCTCAATGCCGCTGGTGATGGTAATTGCAATACCTGCCACAACGGCACCACCACTGCAAAACTGTATTTGAAATGATGCATCAACGCGACATCGGGTGGCTCGCCAGTATCACTAGATGCGCGGCACCGCTGGTTATGGCGCTTAGCATATCAGCCTGTATCATCGGCGACGGCGGCGCACCTCCCGCGGCCGCCGATGCCCCGCCCGATGCGCCCAAGAACTGTGAGAATGCAGTGGCCGTTGTTGGCGATGGCCACCATTTTCCTGGTGAAAACTGCTTGGCCTGCCACGATTCGAATCTCAGCGATGGCGCCCCAGAATTCTCGATCGGTGGCACGCTTTACAACGGCCCAAGCGGTCTCAAAGCCGTGCCCAATGCAACCATCATCGTCATCGATGCCAACAATCGGCAATTTCTCCTGCCGACCCAGCAAAACGGTAATTTCTTTTCTGCAGCGACGATGGCGTTTCCGGTTCGCGTCTCGGCCAGCCAGTGTCCCAAGACCAAACCGATGCTGGGCCTATCGGCCGGCAACTGCAACGCAAGCGGCTGCCACGCCAAGGGCGACCCGTCCGGCCGCGTGTACCTGCAAGTGCCGTGATTGAAGTACGCGTTGCGCCAAAGATGAGACAGCCCTAGTACCGCAGGTCCTAAGTCCGTTCAGCGTTCCTGGCTGACTAGCGGTACGAAACGAAAATGAAACTAGGACCGAGCGCTACACCCGAAGGGGCCGGAGTTGGAGCGAACCAAGCGAACGCTTGGGAGCGAGAACGCCAAACCCTGATCGAACTTAGGATGCGAGGTACTAGCGCTTCTTTTTCGAAACCGTAATCATCCGTGCGTACGCTTCCGCAGCGGCACGGCAAACATCACGCACCTCTTTGCCCTCAGCGTCGGTCAGCGGCGCGGCCCGATGCCCATACATCAAATTTACGTGACGCTTGCCAATAGCGATGATGCCAACCGTCGCAATTTCAGCTTCGGCGCAGCCCAGCACACGATACAAATACGAATGCAGCGTCGACGGCGCAACCGGCCCCGAATACACGCCATCGTCGGCAATTACCGCCAGCTGAAAAATCGAAGGTGCATCGAGCGGAATCAGCAGGTGTTCTACAGCATCAAAGCCCGGCACCGCACCGGCTGCTTTCCAACCCAAGCCAAAGTTATCGCGCACGTTGAACAACACCGCTGCATCGAACATCTTGCTTGCAAAGCGCAACAAGATGCCGGCGATCTGATTGCGATCATCCGCGCTAGCCAATGCCGCGATCGCGGTGGGGGTGTCCAGCGGCACCACGGGCGGCGGCAAGGACATGCTCTTCATTCTGGTTACATCGGCAACCACCGGTTTAGCGGAGGCAACCGGTTGCGCCGTCGCAGCGGTTGCGGCATCGGCCTCCAGCGTGTCGAGTAAATCATCGGCATCCAGCTCAAGCGCTTGCGAATCATCAAAGACACTCGGGCGTGGCACCGCCTCGTCTTCGCGCGAGTGGCGCAAGCGCGGTCGTGGCCCAGGCGCCACCGTCGGTTTATTGGTTACCGGCGGTAACCCAGGCAATGGTGCCGCAGGCAACCCCGCAGGCGCATTGTCGGCGCCGCGCGCGGTTTCACCAAACCGCGCAAACCGCGCGGGGCGAGCCGCACCGTAATAGCGCTCGACGTAATAATAAATGCGCGCTTCGGGTGCGACGCGAGGCAATACCCGATAGCCAATGAGTTGCGCGATGGCATCGAGATTGGCAAAGTCGTGCGGATCGGCAACCGCTGCAATCAACTGCCGATCTTGCACCACCAAAGGTACGCAACGAAAGCCATACGCTTGGGCCGGCTGCAGCAAGCGGACCGCCGCCAGCTTGGCACGATCGAGCGCCGCACCAGTGGCAATTGAAATACCCAATTCCAAGCCCAAATAAACGGTCAAGGTTTCGAAATCAATGAGCCCTTGCTCAACCAGGATGGTGCCAATGCGGCCACCATCGCGCTGCTGAGCCGCCAACGCTTGCTGCAGTTGGACTTCGGTCAAACGACCATCGCATATCAGCATTTCTCCGAGTTTCATGTCGTACCTGGCCGCTTGATGGTTTCGATCGTATTTGCCTACAGAGCAACTTCTCGGGCAACTTCTCGGCTGGACCGCGTCCTGCTCGGGCTCAGCACTGGAAAATCGTATCACGAGCAGCGCGGCCAAGCGATTTTGCGACCATCGTGGTATGCCAACGGGGTGTCGGACCGGACTTTTTCGGTAATGCTTGGTCTGTTGCTATGGACCGGGTGCGGCCCAACCTCGTCAGAGTCGCCGCAGCCAACGCCTGGTACGCAGGTGCTCACGCCAACCGGCGGTTCGACCAAAGTCCCTGGACCGGCGTTGTTTCCAGCCGGCACCAAGTCGCTGCGCCTAAGCAAAACCGTGTCGGTCCGACTCAATCCGACCGAAGACGCGAAACGCATCGGGACCGTAGCCATTGACACCCGCGTTGGCTGGACCACGAGTCAAATCGGCACCGGCTGCGCCAAGTCCTGGGTCAAAATCGAACCGATGGGCTGGGTATGCGCAGAATTTCTTCGCCCCGAAACCAAACCGCCGCACGGCCAAGAAGTTCCGTACCTCGACCGCGACGAAGTGGTTCCGGGCATCTATGGCAAGGTCGTGGCAGCAGGCGCAATCCTGTATGAATACGACGATCCAACCAAGCCGAAGCCCAAAAGCAAAGCGAAAGCCAAAAACCCGAAAGCTAGCGCCGGCGATAAGAAAGCCAAAAACCGCGACACACCGGTGACCTCACCAACCTATGGCGAAGCTGATGCGCCGAATGATCCGGCCAAGCCTCGAATGTTGCCGCTTAAACCAATTGTCGGCTCCATGAACGTACGCCGCTATGCCGAGCTGACCGTCGCTGGCAAACAATATTGGAAGATCAGCGACAAGAACAATGAGTACGTGTTGCGGTCTTCCATCTCGCAACACACGCCCAGCCCCTTTATTGGCGCACGTTTTGGCGACGACACCGGCACCAACGCACCACTTGGTTTCGTTTGGCCACGGAGCGGCGGGCTGTATGTGTGGGCCCGGCGCAAAGCCGTCGGTGGCGGCGTAACCCGGCAACTCACAAAAAAAACCGCCGTGGCAATTTTTGAAACTGCCAATGACGCTGCCGGCAAACCTGCAGCGTATCGCATCAACGAATCGGAATGGGTCGATGCCTCGGCGTTGCGGATCTTTACCCAAGCCCCGCTGCCACGTGGCCTTGGTGCCAACGAACGCTGGATCGATATCGATTTGGATACTCAAATTCTGGTTGGTTTTGAAGGCACCCAAGCGGTGTATGCCACCTTAGTGTCGTCGGGCGGGCGCGAAACGCCGACCGAGCCTGGCGTGTACCGCATGTGGAAAAAAGTTTCGGAAACCGACA
>JAGPDK010000461.1 GCA_018057605.1 Kofleriaceae bacterium
AGATGATCGTGGCCATGGGCTGGCGACGGGATCAAGTGTACGTTGGCAATGTCATCGGCTGTCGACCGCCCGGTGATCGTGCGCCGTTGCCGGTGGAAATTTCGACATGTCAGCCGTTCCTGTTGGCGCAGCTCGGCGTCGTCGCACCGCGGGTCATCGTTGCGCTTGGTCAGGTTGCGGCTAATGCGTTGCTTGCTGACGAGACCCCGATCAGCGCACAGCGTGGTCGGTTTCATGACCGCAATGTGGCGGGCCATGCGGTCCGAATCATGCCGACGTTTCATCCGCTAGAGCTGCTGCAAACGCCAGCACGTAAACGGGAAGCCTGGGCCGATTTGCAGCTGGTCATGGCGGAATTAACCGCGCTCGGTGTGCTGCCAGGGGCGCGCTAGTGCCCAGCGGCTTTAGTATTGCGGCGGAATTTCGTGCAAGCCGAAGCACGGATCGTGGCGCGCGGCTCCGCCTCCGACTCCGGCGCGCACTGGCGGCGGTGCAGGGGCAATGGCAGGGTGGCGACGCACCGACATGGGCTGATTGGCGGGCGCGTCATGTTGCACTCGACGCCGCAGTGCCACCTTCGTTTGTTGCAGCGATGAGCCTAGCGCACGGTGGCGTTGGGTCGCCTCCGGTACCCAACGTGGTGCTGGAATCCATCGAAGCCCAACGCGCATTGTGGCTTGCCCCGCGATTACCAATGACCCGGATCAATGTTGCCACGGTGTGGCGTGGGTTGGCCGAGCGTTACGGAATTGCCGAGGGCTTGGCCAACGCGGTGACTTTCAGCCTTGATGCTTCGCATGGCCAATGTCACGTGTTGGTGCCCGGGCGCGCGGTGGCAGTGTGGCTGCGCGGTGGCGCAAGTGCCGCTGCGTGGCATGACTGTCTACACGAGCTTGGCCACGCGGTCGTGGCGTTGTGTACCGTACATGATGTGCCGCGCACCGTCGACGAAGCGGCCGCAGACTTGATTGCAGCGCAATTGGTGGACCCAGCGCGCGCACCCGGCGGCGGGCTGTTGGATGATTTTGCCGACCTAGTTCACGTGGCCGCGCAGATGCGGCAACATCGCACGGCTGTTGCGCAACGGCTTGCCGTTGCCGAAGCCACTGGTCAGTCAACCGCCGCGGCCGGCCCGCCGTGGGCGCTGTGGCATGATCCTGGGGCCCAAGCGGCATATGTCGCCGCGGCGCAACTGGTGATGTCGTCGCTGCCAAATGGGTGCGCCGATCGAGGCGCGCTGCGCGAATTCATCGAACAGGGCACGCGCGCGGTTGATGCGTGTATTGCCGGGTTACCAGGTGACGCATGGTAGTCGCGCGCCGCTGGTTAGCCGCTGTGCTCGCAACCTCGGCGCTTGGCTTGGCTGGGTGTGCGACTCGGCGCACCGGGCCGGCCGACGATCCTCGCGCGACACTGTTGGTTGAACTGGCATCGAACCCGCGCGATAGCGCCGTGCATCTACGGTTGGCGCGGTTTGAATTGGCCGCGCAGCATCGCGCTGCCGCAATGCGACATTTTGCGTTGGTTGAAGCTATAGGCGGCTTGTTCGGTGCCAAATGGTCCGTTGCTGATCGGCGCGCCTACGCAATGTTACTGCGCGATCGCGGGCTGTTTCGACTCAGCCACGGACAAGCAAGTGCTGCACAAGATTTTGCCCACGCCGCGAACTTGGGTGTGCCGGTGAGCTCGCCCCAGCGCCATGCTGCTGCGATCTTGCAAGCGATTGCGGACGTGCGGCATGCCGCCGACGATATCAGGACCCGAGGCGTGCGAGCGTTGTGTCGGCTGACTGCAACAACCGGAGCCTGTGCCAACGCATCGGCGCTCGACCGCGTCGCGTTTGCCACGTGGCTCTGGCAGCATCGGGCAAAGCGCGCAAGTTATGACGTGTTGGTTGAAGTAAGCCAGCGCAGTGGCGCGCTGCCGCAACCCGCTCGAACGCTTTGGCTCGACGCCCAAGCGTGGTGGACAGGGGAGGTGCTGCCATTGCCGCCGCTTGTGCAAGCTACGCGTTGCGATGCGGAGGCCGCCGCGCGTTACGTTCAACCGCGCCGCCACGATGCCAGTGACGACATGCCTGGCCGTGCGCAACGTGCCTTGGATGGTTGGCGCGCCCGCAACGGCCTCGCGAAGTTGCCGCCGTTGGACGATCAGGCTTGTCGCGCAGCGGCTGACCTTGACCTGCGTGCACCACATTCGCCTGAATCAAATATGGCGCCGCCCGTGGCCGGCGATTTTATTGCGATATTTGCACAGCGTTGGCAATTGTCGGCGACAGATTTACAAGCCTTGCAGCGGGTGCGGGATACGGCAATGCCAACCCTCGATCGTGCTGTTGAGCAAGCGCTGAATCAGTCACTTGATGAAGCGTGGACGGCGGCGGCGCTGGGTGAATTTATGCTGGTTACTGGCGACCCGGCACGGGCGCGCGCGCTGTGGCAACGGGCGTTTGACGCCACCGGCGCGCCGCGTTACCTACAAGGTTTGGCAGTTGCGGCCGCTGCCGTGGGCGACTCCGACGCCGCAACCATTTGGGCGACGCAGGCCGCGGCTGCGAGTGGCGATCCGGCCTCGTTGTTGGCAGAAGTTGCGGGCGCTATGGCCGAGTCGGGAGACTATCCGGTTGCGTTAACGTTGCTGCGCCAAGCGCTAGCAATTGCCGGTGCGACGGATGCCTATGCGATCGAGCGCCAGATTTCGGATTGTTTGCAAAAACTGGGGCGTGCGGTGCCGGCCGGAGTGCCGGCCGCAACCTGGGCTGAAATTCAAACGGCGCAGGGCTGGTCGCGCGACGTTATGCTTGATCTCGATGCCCCTGCGGCCCGTGCCATGTTCGCTGCGATGCCGCCACTCGCCCGCGCCGCCGCGCGCTGAAGCCGTCAAACCCCGAATGGCGCCCTAAAACACCGCTTTTTCTTTGTGATACTTGCGAATCAAGTCGCGCAAGTTGTCGCCTAGTTCAATGATGGCTTCGACTTCGCTAGCACGCGAAACATAGACCGAATACAGCTTATGCTCGTCGCCGTCGTTGCCAGGCTCGCGCAACTTGAGCAGCACGTCGCCGTTTTTTTCGTCGCGCCCACCTTTGCGCCGTTTCGGAATATTGATCGCATCGATTAGCTTCCAAAGCTTTTTGCGTTCTTTAGGTTCCAGCTTGACCGTGCCAAAATCATTGACCCGATCGTCGAGCGAACTTGCGACCCATAGATCGTCGCCGCGCAGGCGGACGGTCCACTGATCACCATCCGGCGTCATGGCCACCATATCGAACATGGTGCCATTGGTATCGCCGCGCTTATCGAAGTTGCCGGTGCGATCGCGTTCGGCATATTCGCCTGCCGCGGTACAACTGGTGGCCAGTTCGGCCATGAGCAAAATCGCGCCGCAGGTGCGTACAAAGTGCATAGCCGGATGATAGCGCAAAAAAATCATCGTTGCTCAGTGCTCCGCAGCGATGCAATTTCCGTTACATTGTGGTGTGCGCTTGTTTGGCGAATCAATGACAGCGCCGGTTACCCCGCTGCCTGGCACGTGGCGAACCGCGACCATTGCCCAGACCTGGCAGCGATTCTCGCCGCTGGCTAAACGTGTGGGCATTACTCGCATCGCCAATATCACCGGCCTGGATACCCTCGGGATTCCGGTGTTTTCTTCGATTCGACCGCGCAGTCGGTCGCTTTCTACCCAGCAAGGCAAAGGCGTAACCGCCGAGGCAGCGCGGGTGTCGGCCCTGATGGAAAGCCTCGAGACCTGGCATGCCGAGCATCTCAGCAACCCAGCATGTGTCGATACCTATCAAGCCCTACGCAAACGGCGGCATGTCGTCGATATTAAGCTGCTCGCACCAGGCCCCCAGCGAGTGACGAGGACTACCGAATTGCGTTGGATCGAAGGATGGGACATCGTCAATCAGATTGCGGTCTGGGTGCCCGAACAGGCGGTTACGCTCGACTGCGTGTTTGGCAAACGACCCCGCTATTTCGATGTTTCGAGTAACGGTTTAGCTTCTGGCAATACGATGGTGGAAGCCGCGATCCACGGAATTTGTGAAGTAATCGAACGCGATGCCGAAGCGCAGTGGCGGCGGGCCGGGGCCGATCGTCGGTTGGTACTTGAAACCGTGAGTGATCCAAGTTGCCGCGCGTTGCTTGCACAGTGCGAGCGAGCTGGCATGCGGGTGTGGGCGTGGAATATCACCGCGGATATCGATGTGCCGGTGATGGGGGTGGCCCTCGCCGAAGATCCACGACGGCCGCGGTTGCGCGAGCTAGGGGTCTATCAGGGGTTCGGGTGTCATCCCGATGCCGCGATTGCGTTGTCGCGCGCGATTACCGAAGCTGCGCAAACGCGGTTGACCTACATCGCGGGCGCTCGTGATGATTTTTTTCCGTTTGATTATGCCCGTGCCACTGACCCCGAGCTGCTGCTGCAATTGTGGCAGCAATATGGTCAACCACCCGAAGAAAGCCTTGATGCATCAAGCGACGCCCCAGGCTTTGATATTGCGCGACCCACCCATGTTGGCGCAGTGCTCCAAGACTTGCTTACGCGTGTGTGCGCCGCGGGGCCCACGCAGGTAATTGCCGTAGACCTGCGGCAACCATCCCTGGGTGTCCCGGTCGTGAAAATAATTGTGCCTGGCCGAGCTACCGACGTTGAGGCAATGGGATGAGCGTCCGCATCTACGTGG
>JAGPDK010000462.1 GCA_018057605.1 Kofleriaceae bacterium
GCGGTGGTCGCGGGTGCGGCATGGTATTTCGTCGTCGGTATGTACGTCTTACTCAGCATCTTGGCTCCACGCGTAGCGTACGCCGATAACGTTGACACCTTGATAGGGCAATTATCAGATAGCTCGCCGAAGGTGCGCTTGTCCGCGGCCTTGTCGCTCACCAAGATCGGTGATGCTCGCGCGATCTCAGCGTTTGCAGGTGCGCTTGCGAAGGATCCTGATAAGAACGTGCGTGCCACGCTGGCCGTTGGCTTAGGCGTCCTGGTTACGGACAAAGTGAAACCTGCGCAGCGCACCGCGGTTATCAGTGCTTTGACCCGAGCGCAAAAAGATGAAAATGAATTCGTGCGCAAGCAAGCTGATAAGGCACTTGCGTCTCTCAAAGGCGGTGCCGGCACGGCTGAACCGGCTGTCGCCGCGGGGGCGATCTATTTAGAATTGGGACCGATGGCCAGCAAAGTAAAAGAAACTGCCTTGGATTTTCCTGGGGTTATGCGCAAGACCAGCCAGAAAACGGTCGCCCGCGAGGCCAAAGATATGGCCACGACCTGGCCGGGCGGAAAATCGCCAACCAAAGCACAACTTGATCAGAAAAGTGTGCAAGGATTTTATTTGGACGGCACGCTGATTGAGCTGACCACCAAAGAAAAAGGCTCGTCGACCATCGTGTCGTGTAAAGTAAGTATGTTGATTGCAACGCTCCCAGACAAAAGCATGTTTGGCTTCCTCAATGGTTCTGCGTCCGTTGATGCAAGCACTGATCCTGCTGATGTCGCTGAAGCCAAAAAAGACTGCATCGACGCGGTGGTGGAAGATTTGGTTACCAAGAAGGTTTTGCCAACCATTAAAACCAAGGCGGGCCAATGAGCAACGGCACAAACGCAGCTCGCGGGTACCAACGCAGCTGGAAGAATTTACTCATAAACAAAGAGTATCAACTTCGATTTACGTTGGTGATGGTTTTGTTGTCGGCGGTATTGCTTGCCGGTTTGGGTTTTTGGGTGCAGTCCGTTGCCCAAGAAACCACGGCCGTAGGTATCACTCGCATTCGCGGCGAGGCCTGTCCCAAAGTGCCGGAGCCAGTGGCCGTGCAAGCGCCCGCCAATGACCCGGCAACCGAAAACGAAGGTCCGGCAACGGCACCAACGCCGGACACGTTGGTGCCAGCGGCGGCCGGCTCCGGTTCCGCGGATGCGCCCGCGCTCGACGCTGGTGCTACGGGTGAGGGCAGTGCGAGTATTGACGCTCCAGTCAAACGCACGCGCGTCATGATCGACGAATCGTCCATCACGATGAATATGACGTTGCCTGCGAATTTTGCAGATCAAGTAACCGATCATTGGAAATGTGAACTGCGGCAGGCCGGTGCCATCAACGATCTGCAACGCGGCGAAAGCAAGATTCGTATCGTGATGGTGCTAACCAGCGTGGTGTTGATTATCGGGTTGGCTTTCTACGGTATCAAAATGACTCATAAGGTCGCTGGACCTTTATTTAAAGTCAGTTTGTACCTAAACAAAATGCGCGATGGCCGATTCGACAAGGTCTGGAATTTACGTAAAGGCGACCAGCTGATCGATTTCTACGAGCACTTCAAGGCTGCGCATGCTGGCGTTGTAACGCTACAGCAAGGCGATATTGCCGCGTTGCACGCATTTATTGCGGCGGCCGACGCTGCGCATCAAGCCTCGCCGATGTCTGCTGATGTTGTTGCTAAGGTTGACGAGCTGCGTGTTTTGGTTACGAAAAAGGAGAAAAGCCTTGAGTAACGAACAACCATTGCCATCAGCTATTGTGGCGAGCGCTGGTGGCCTTAAGGGCTCAGGCCCGTCAACCAAGCATAAGCGTAAGCTGTCCAATTTTCTGATCGATAAGAAACTACAGCTGCGTTACATAATCGTAGTTGTCGTTATTTCGGCGATCATTGCCGGAGTGCTGGGCTATTTGATCTATCAACAAGAACGCCAAGCGTCAGCAGCGCTGGATGCCGGGTTGGAGGCGTACGGATTAGGTGAGGTCGCCCAAGATCTGGCAGCGAAAGATTCCGCGTTGATCTACAAAATGATCGGCGTGGGCATTGGGCTTGCCGCAATTTTGGCAATGTTCTTGTTGATCATGACGCACAAGGTTGCCGGGCCGTTATTTAAGGTATCGATGTACTTTGATCGAATGGCGGTTGGCCGGCTCAGCGTCGTGACGCCTTTGCGCCAAGGCGACATGTTGCACGATTTCTTTGAAACGTTTCAGCATATGCACGAGGCGGTGCGTGCGCGGCAACTTGCCGACGTAGAAACGATGTCTACCGCGATCCAGTCGATCGGCACGCATGATGGGATGGCGGTCGCGGTCGCTGAGCTAGAACGCCACGTGGCGTCGCGCAGCAAGCTGCTGTCGTAACCCGTACGCGCGATGGTGTCGTGGGGGGCTGCTGCCGCAAGGAGGCGTGGCCAGCAGAGGCGAAACTCTGCCATCTAACGAATGTGTCTGGCGTCCGGCGGTGATATCGTCAGCGCTGATGCAGGGCGAACCCGATCGTTGGTATATGTTGGGCGAACGCTACTGGGCGATGGGGTTACCCGCAGCGGCGCGCCATGCGTTTGAAACCTGCCTCGCGAACGACGCTGCGTCGGTGCAGGCGGCGGCCCATCGATTGTTGGAAATGGCGCTCGCTCGCGGTGATATCGCATTGGCGGAAAAAGCGGCGGCGCGCGGCGGCAAACTCGCGTTGGCCAAAGCGCGGATGCTCGGACAACAGTTTGCTTCGGCACGGATGTTACTAGCCCAGGTCCTTGATGGTCGCGGGGTTACTCCCATTGAGCGCGCGGCCGCGCTGTTGGGTTTGGCGCACGTCGCGGCGGCCACCAGCGACCCAGTTGGTGAACGCGCACTTTTGAACGAGGCTTTCAGCGAGCTGGTTATTGCAGCGGCTAACGCCGCGGATCTTGCGATCGTCGACCTCGATGACGTCGCTGGACGTGGTGTTGCGTTGGCGCTCGCCGATGATTGGTGGGCGAGTCTCGACTTGCGAATTGCCGGTCCGGCGTTACCTGCCGCCGCCGTTGCGCAGTTGCACGTTGTGCGCAGTTCGCTCGCAGCGGCACGTTTTGCGATTCTTGACGCGCCGAACCCGGAAGCAGTTGCGTTGCTCCAACAAGCTGCCGAGGCAAGTGGGGCGCCATCGGCACGGTTGCGTGCACTGTTGATAGCGCATCGCGTATCCCTCGGATTGTCGTCGAGTGGACCTGCTGGCGCGGCTGAGGTCATCGCTGAAATTTCGGCGTTATTGCAGTCGAATCCCGAGTTGTCTGCGGCCCAGCGCGCGCAGGGCTGGCTCGCTGTAGCAGCGCACAGCGACCGCGCGGGTGCCGCGGCCGCCTCGGAAGCGGCGTTGCGGCATGCGCTGGCATGTCGGCCCGCAGATCCTGACATCGCTGCGCGCTTGGCACTATCGCTCATGGATCGCGGTGAATTTGAGTTGGCGTTGAGTGAGATTGAGCGCGCATTGCGCATTGATTCGGAGCAACCCTCGGCGTGGCGACATGCGGCACGCATGTTTGACAGCAGTGCGGCATCGGCTGTTGTCATTGGTCGGCTGCTTGATGCGGCCGCCCCAGGCGCAGCGCTCATTGCCAAGGCCGCGCCACGGTTGATTCATGCAACAGCTGAATTTGCCCGCAATGAAGTGTTAGCCGGCGTGCATGCGCACGGTCATCGTGTCAAAAACGTGTTGGGGATTTTGGGCGCAAGGGCCCGCAGCGCACGTAAGGCCGCAACGGCTGTCGTCGACGAAGGCTTACAAACAAAGTTGCGCGATCTCGAATCGGAAATCGGCGTACTTTACCAAGAGTGGGCTGAATATTTGCGGTCCATGCAAAAACCGGTGCCTGCGGTGGAACGCGTGGATGTCGGGGCATTACTCAGTGAGGTCGTTGCCGCGGCCAATGCGCGTTGCCCTAATGTGCCGATCGCGCTCAACACTCCTGCGCTGGTTCCTGAAATTGCAGGCGATCGTACGATGTTGCGTGAAGCCTTGCTCAATATCGTGAACAATGCGGCAGAAGCTTGTCAACAAAACGGCGGCACCGTGACAATTGATATTCGAATTGCCGGTGAACCGGGCGCCGCTCCGACGTTAGTTCTGGAGATTCGCGACACCGGCCCAGGCATTCCACGTACTTTGTTGCCGCGGTTATTCGCGCCTGGCTTTACCACCAAGGAGAATGGCTCGGGAATCGGTCTCGCGATTGCGGAACGCGTGGTGACTGCGCATCGTGGCCGGATTGCACTTGATCCTAATGTGGGTGGCGGGACTGTTGTTGCGATTACCTTGCCGAGCGAGGAAATACGATGATCGGGACGATCGTTTGTGTCGATGATCAAGCGGAAGTGCGCCGGTTGCTGGGCGAAGTGTTTCGCGCGCGTGGCCGCGATGTGGTCACCTTTGATGATGGCGAAGACGCCATTCGTTGGCTGCAAAGCAACGACGCCGACCTCGTGATTTTGGATCTCGATTTGGGCCCAACCAAAAAAACTGGCATCGAAGTGTGTCGTGCGTTACGCGCATCGTTGCCGGAAATGCCGATCATTATGTTGACCGGGCACGGCACTATTGATGACGCGGTGGCGGCGGTGAAAGCTGGCGCAGTTGATTTCATTACCAAGGACCCGTATCTCGAAGACAAA
>JAGPDK010000463.1 GCA_018057605.1 Kofleriaceae bacterium
CCGCTGGGCCGCACTTAAACGCTTTTTGGCTGAGCTTGCCGCGCTGTAACATCTCGTGTTGTTCCACGTAGTACCGCAGCGCCAGTTCAGCACCGTACTCATTGACCGAGTCACCATTGTCGGCGGTGAACGCGTAGTAGGTGCCGCCACGTACTTTGGTGGTGCCAGGCGCGTAGGGTGCAAAGCATGCGGTGCGATTTTTCGCGGTTTTACATTTGAGCAAAATCGCATCGTAGTCGGTGCGCAGCGCATTCGCCGACCAACCTTTGTGGGCGAAATCGTTCATGTGAAAAATTTCGTGGAACAGGGTTTCGCGCACCACGTCGCTGTTGCGGTGGAGTGAACCGTTGATGTTGTAGGTCACCGTCCACGGCAGGGCAAAAGCCGCCGGTGTACGCTTTTTTTCTGAGCGTACGAAGCGCACCGTGAGTGCACGCCAGCGAAACGTAAATGCCGGGTTCGGCTCGTCGATAGCGGTGCGCGCGTCGGTGCGCGTGGCCTCGGCCAACTGGGTGAAGAACGCATCGTAGTCACGCAGGGCCGCAATCACCCAGCGCAGGTGTTTGAGGTCGGCGCCGGGCTCAACCGGTAGCAACTTGATGATGCCGCGATAGCCGCCGTCCATGTTGTCGGGCTGGCCGGGCGCCATGACATCGCCGGTGTCGGCGTAAAGTGCTAGCAGCTGGTCGCGCACCGCGTTTTGGCTGCGGCTTTTGGGATTGTTGAGGGCGCTGTCGGGCGCGCCATAGCGCTCGGTGATCATACAGCTGACCAGCGTGCGCAGCTCAGTCGGATCAGGTTTGGCGGTGGCGCTAGCCTTTGTTTGGCACGCCGATTGGCGCAACGGAAACAACAGCTCGACGACGTCCTTGACGGCAATCGGCGGATCGTTGGTGGACACTGTTGGGATCAACAGCATTTTGGCCGACGCTGCCGCCGCGCTGCACATCAAGGCTGCAGCAAGCACCAGCCAGCGGCTACCTCGCCCGAACCCGCCGCGCCGGCTCATGGAATCGGCGGGCTTTGCAGCGTCACCAGCAACTGATTGACTAATTTGCGCGCGCTGTTGCGTGGCACCACCGCTCGAAATCCACCCGAGCGAATGTGCATCTCCGACGGCAACATGAACAACGCACCGATGCGTGCCAGGAGATTGATGGCGATCCAAGCCGTGACAATGAGCTGATTATTCTCAACCACAAACTCAATCATCGTCGGGGCTGCCCAAAAGCCCGAGCCGCGTTGAAACTGCCGCACGTTTGGATTCGGTGAACCTTGGCGCGGATTAAACTTGTTGATGCGAGCCCATTCGATCACCGCTGGCCATGGGTCAGCGTGCAATGGCACAAAAACTTGGGTCCGGCGTTCAGGATTGATGGCTTGGTTAACCAACGCATTGCTCATGTACCGAAACCATACACATGTTCCTGGCGGCCGTGTTTTGAACCCTGCAAATTGCGTACAGTCGCAGCATGATTCATATGCGTATCGTCGCCCCACCAGATTCCGCTGCAGCGGTGCTGGTCATGCTCGACCATCTCGATGTGGTGACCGACATCGTGCACTTGCCGAACAGCGTGAGCAAACCGGTTGGTGATTTGATCATGTGTCATGTGCCACGCGAAAGTGGCAGTGAAGTGGTGGATGCGTTGCGAACCTTGGGTATCGATCAACATGGTTCGATTGCGTTAAGTGAAGTTGTGGCAGTGGTATCGCCGCTGGCCGACGCTGCAACGGAGCGCGCGGCTGGCACTGGCTCCGATGCAGTGATCTGGCAAGCCGTGCAAGCTGGCGCCCAAGAACAAGCGCGGTTATCGACGACGTATTTGGCGTTCATTGCAATCGCTGGCATGCTGGCGACGATTGGTTTGTTGACCGATTCGTTGGTATTGATCATCGGCGCCATGGTGGTTGGCCCTGAGTTTGGGCCGCTGTCGGCGTTGTGCGTGGCACTGCTCGGCAAAAATTGGCAGTTGGCCGGACGCTCGTTGGTGATCTTAGTGCTGGGCTTTGTAGTTGCAATTGCGTTGTCGTTTGTCGCCGTCGAGATTTTGCAACTCATTGAGTTAGCTCCCCACCATTGGGATGCCAGTACCCACCTGATGACCGCCTTTGTCGCCAAGCCTGATGCCTATGCCGGCATTGTGGCGGCGCTCGCTGGCATTGCGGGCATGTTGTCGGTCACCACCTCACACTCCGGCGTGCTGGTTGGAGTTTTTATCTCGGTGACCACCATCCCCGCTGCCGGTAACATCGCCTTGGCCGCGGCGTACGGTGATTACCCAGCGATGCGTGGTGCTGCGTACCAACTAGGTATTAACGTGGCGGTGTTGCTGGTTGCCGGCATGCTGACGGTGGTGGTGCAACGCAATCGTTATATTCGCCGTTTTCAAGCGGCGGTGGCGCGGCTGCCGCAAATCTTGGTCGGTCAGCGCTGAGGGTGAGCCTCTGTGTTACACGCTCGACTACGCGGTTGGCCACGCCTCGGCACCAGCTAGTTCATTGACGCGCTGCCACAGTTTTTCGCGCTCGGCCGGGGTGTCACTGGCACGGCTGCTGTTATTGCGATGAATCGCTCGGATGCCATGGTCGAGCCAGAATTTACCGGTGGTTGTCGTCGGTGCCGCGTTACTTGCAGCTAGCCAAATTAAGGTCTGCGCGCCACCAGCTGGGTCCCGCAACAACGGCCCAACGATGCGCCGAAATTTGGGTAAGGACCGAGCGACTCCAGGCGTATCAGCCCAACCCGGATGCATGGCATGGGTCACGATATTGTCGGCGAGTAATCGCGGAGCCAGCATTTCGTTGAGCGTCACTTGCGCGCGTTTGGCCCGGGCGTAGGCCCGGGTGCCATCGTAGGTTTCCGGGGTCATTTGCAAATGCTCGACGTCGAGTGGCTCAAAGTACATGCCGCCCGACGACACCCACAACACCCGCGCCGGCTCTGGCGATGCCGACGTTTGCGTACGCCGACCTGCCGCTTGCAACTGCGGTAACAACAACCGCGTGAGTAACCATGGCCCAATCATGTGGCTGGCTAGCGTTTGTTCAATGCCGTCGGGTGATAATTGAAACGTGTCGTCTAACGCGCCTGCATTGTGAATGAGCGTGTCGATCGCTGGATGGCGTGCCGCCAACGTTGTAGCTGCAGCACGCATGGCTTGGAGATCGCCGGTGTCGGCGACGACAAAGTCAATTGTAGCGGTATTGCCAGCGGCGCGAGTGCTGCGAATTTCTTCGCACAACGCCGCGGCTTTTTTGGGATTGCGGGCAATGACTTCGATATTTGCGCCTAATTCAAATAGCGCGCGCGCACACACGGTGCCCAAGCCGGAAGTTGCGCCAGAAATCACCACGGTGCGCCCCGCCAGCGACGGCAAGGTTTCGTCATCCCAGTGAAACATCTTGCGGCGCGCCCACGGCCCAATGCGGGTAAAACTGCCGACCACGCTGGCTTCGAGCGCGCCATCAACCGCTTTTTTTAGCCAGCTCACGGCTGCGCGCCCGACAGCGCTTTGCGCAAACCGGCCGCCGCACGATCGCCGATGCGCCGAAACGCGAAGGCCAACGCAAAATCGAACATGCTCAACCGGCCGTTTAATGTCAGCTCAGCGTCGTAACGCACTGTGCAGCCCCCGCCGACATTCGGTACCACCGAGATTTCGTCGACCGAGCGGACCCAACGATTCGATGCCACCATCACATAACTGTTCGGCGCATCAAAGTTGGTAATTTGATAACGAAACGTGCTGGTCCCGCCCGATTTGACCACCAGATCGTAGCTGGCTTCAAAACCTGGCGGCTTGCCTTCGTCGGCTTCGGGCACCCGCGTCACTGCGACGACACCTGGATCCCATTTGGCAAAATTGCGAATGTCGGCCATATAAGCGAACGCTTGTTCTTGAGTCCATGCACACCGAGTCGACATTTGATAACGAGCCATGTTGCAACAGTAGCAGCTGACACGAGCCTGGCTACCGTTGCTGAGCTACATTGCAAGCGATGCAAAAATATCTGCGCTAGTTGCTCGCTGGCCTCATGATCGTCGCTGGCCTCAATCACTTCCGCATGCCCGCGCTGTACATCGCCATGATTCCGTCGTGGCTGCCGGCGCCCAGCGCGCTCAACATCATTTCTGGCGTCGCCGAAATCCTCGGCGGTATTGGCTTGCTCGCGCCATGGCCCGCCATCCGCCGTGCTGCATCGTGGGGCATCATCGCATTACTGCTGGCGGTGTTCCCCGCCAACCTCAACATGGCCATCCACAACTTGCCCCTTGGCGACAACCACGTCCCCGCTTGGACGCTGTGGGCCCGCTTGCCGTTACAAGTACTTTTGATCGCCTGGGCTTGGTGGTGCACGGCTGATCGGTCGCCGGCCCGCGCTGCGAACGTTGCACGCTCTTAAACGCTGCATCATAAGCCTCGGACATCTGAGGTCCGAACAATCAGCTTTGTGATCGTTTATGGCGGTTGCCCGAGATCTCCCTCGGGGTGTGTACCCGCGTACAGCCTACATTCGCCATAAAACCAGCAGCTTGTGCCTAGGTAGCCCAACGTTGCTGCGATACCCTGGCGCCGGTTCTGGTGTGACGAGCGGGCGGCGACCAGCATGTGCCAGCAGCGCTTGGCTGCAGAGAAGGAGGGTCAGAATGTTGTTCAACAATTGGTCAGCCAC
>JAGPDK010000464.1 GCA_018057605.1 Kofleriaceae bacterium
CCTTGGTTGTTTCCATCGTAACCGTCGCATCGTTGCTTACGGTGGGCTGCCATGACGACGCAGCACCCGATCTCGCCGCCATAACCGTAGCCAACAACGCCAACCTGGCGGCACCGGTCGCACCGGTTTTAGTGCCACCGGCGCCGTTACGTGATGCCGTCGGTAATCAAGATCTGCGCACGCTGATTGCAGCGATTGCAACCAAAACCGCCTGCGACGAAATTCGCAACCAGTTTCGCGGCATGCGCGACCCCGCCGATCCGGAGGTCATCACCGGGGCGCTGTGGATTCGGACCTGCAACATTCAGAATACCGGCACTACCCTCAATGTTGAACTCACCGGCCACGGCTGGTTGTGGGTTACTAAGACGGCCCAAAAAGCCGGGGGCACATTTGCCGTGGACCAGGCTATTCGGTTTGCGCTCGCGGCCGAGTTGCGGGGGCAATTTGACGTGGCGTATCACGATGCGTCGCATGTAATTTCACTCTGGTTTTCCCCGGTGGCAGCACCGAAAGTTGCGATTACGCCATTTGGCGAAATTGATGTCGATGCCGAAGGCGCTTGGTCGTCGGTGATAGGGACGCTGGGCTCGGTATTTGCAAATTCGCCTGAATCAAATGCCAAGCGCGCAATCAAATCCGAGGGGACCGCCGCAACCTACCAGCAGCTGGCCGATGGCTTGTCGGTGACCGTCGATGCCTGCACCGGCCTCCGGCGGAGTGGCCTTGGCCGCCTACCCAAAGGCGAAATGCATCCGGGCAACGAATCCGAGAGTGAACAAGTGGTTGCCCGGCTGCAACCAAGTGGGCTGCTCTTGCTTGGTCCCTACCCTGCGCCGCACGGCTTGAACTTGCAAGTCCACGTAAAAACCGGCGTCGTCCGAACCGCGCTGGTGTGTGCCAAGCAAGCCGAGCTGCTAGCTGAGGCGTATTTGAATCGGCGCGAATTGCCGACGGTACCATTGCTCAGCGTACTTGATGTGCACGGCAAAATGGCGCTAACAACCAAAGCCACCAACTGCCCAGTTGTCATCGTGGCCCGGGTAGTGGGCGACGGCACCGGCCCCGCCGTCGACATTGCCTGGCAACGCAGCCGCAAAGAAGCGGCGCGCGCCACCGGCGGCGGCTTGATTGATTGTCCGGCGGTTGCGTCAACCAAACCGGCGACGACCAAACCAGCGACGACCAAACCGGCGACGACCAAACCGGCGCCAATAAAAAAGCCAGCGACCAAGTAGCAACACGAAACCAGCGACTTGCACTCCGCCTGCACCCAACCTGCGGACGGCGTGGGCATCGTCGGACTGACCGGCCGATCGACCGCCCCACCGCTCATGGGCTTTGCACGTTACGGCTTAACGACCACGGTGAGCTCGGCCGTGGTCGCGCCTAACGCGGTGAGCACCGCTTGTGGGTCCACCGCTTGCGCCATGGTTTCGGCTTGCAAATCCACCCGATTGGCAACGCTTGGCATATCGCGACGCAGTTCTTCGATCAACTCGATCAACTTAGCGATCTTTTGCTCGGCGGTGAGATTCACCTGCAATTCCAGTGACGAGCGATGCGCGGCTTGGCGCTGCTGCCGGGTTTGCGTGATCAATACCAGCGTGCTCATGATCGCCGCGTACAGACCCACCGCACCTTGCAACCAGAGAAACGGAGGATCATCCCACGCATGGCCGACCGGTGCGGCAGGAGCAACCAGCGTATTACCAACGGCCCACATCGCGATCGCAATCAGCAGTAGATAAATAGTGCGCGGCTGGCCAAGCGTAGCGGTGCAGCGCTCAATAAAGCGTTGATGCGTACCAATGCGCTGCTGCGCTTGCGCGTGCATCGATCGAATAATGTCGACGTGGGGATCGCCCGACACGCTAGCGCCCACGCCGCACGAGCACGGGTGCTAACCCACGGACGCGGCCGGTCACGGTTGCCAGCAGGCCTTGCAGCTTTTGGAATCCAATCATCTACACCAGGTCAGCAAGAACGATGCCGAGCGCGGCTAGTGCGGCGGCACTGCGCAAGCGCTACGGCAACTGGCCGCGACCGGCGCGGTGGCTTAGCCATACACAACGAGCCATGCGCAGCTGCCAGCGCCCAACGCTACCGTGCGGTCACGCTCACTGTGGTCGATTGCCACGCGCGCCGAGCCCCACACTCTACCGTGCGACGGGCTACTCCCAGGTAAATGTCGGTGCAGCCAAATCGCCGAGGCCGACGAGCAACGTGCGTACAGTCTGACCATCGCTGGTCGTCACCGGACACGGCCATGGCCCGGCTGGCACCGGCTGTTTATCGCTGCCACATTGCGCGGTAACATCGTCACGGGTGAGTTCGCTGCGAGCCCATCGGGTGGCGACCTCGGATAACTTGCCTGCATGAAACAGCGGCGTGGTCACGTTGAGTTCGAGTTGCAAGTTGGCAGGCACCAACGCAGACAATTGCACGGTGGCACCCGATGCCAAGGTTGCTACGCAAAAAAACAAACTTCCCGCAACGTTCGCTTGATTAGGCGGACATTCAAGTTTGGTAAGCGCTAGCGCTTGATCGGCAAAAATCTTCAGAAACTTGGTCACCAGCACTTCGCGATTGATCAAGTCAACCGGCAACGACATCTGCACGTCGCCTTGGTCGGACGTCGCAGTGACCACCGCGTCACGCACTGGCCCCTCGGTGAAGGTAACCTTACATGTCACATTGGCGTCTACTTTGGGCGTCAGATCTGGACATTCGACAGCTTTGGTATCGCCCACCGCCGCGAGCTTTTCACGCACAAACCCAGCGAGTTTGGCGCCTTTGATTTTGTTGCCGCCGCCGAGGCTGCATTCAAATTTGCACGCGGTCAGCAGCAACAGCGCGGTGGCGGCGGTGCGAAAGCCATACGTTGAAACACTCATCGACTTGTGCCTCTGCTTGCTTTGCTTGCTGTGGCCGCAACATCGCGACGCACAATATCCATGCCGGTTAGACTCAGGACCATGCTGGCGCGTTCGGTATCCCACGGCAGCAAAATACTATCGGCATCAGGCTCGGTAGAAGGCTGGTAATTGTCGACGGTAAACCCCACTGCGGGTTTGGGCGTAAGCGTAATTTCCATGGCTTTGCCATTCTTGGCTTTGCTGCTTTGAAACGTAGTTTCAAAAATCATGGTGCCAATTTGTTTACGAATTTCAAAACTGCCCAGCGGCTGGAGCTGACCACTCCACACCGTGAACAGCATCAGCAAATCGCGCGAACCGGTATCAAATTTTTGCCGCACCACAGCGTATATGACGCTGCGGCCGGTACCGCCTCCGCCACCCGCGCTGGTAGGCCCAAACGGCAACACCCCGCGGGCAATAACATCTTGCGGCTTGGCTGCGGGCAGTTGCACAAACGCAAACTGCGACGTCAACACACCCACAATTGTGCCACCCATCACCACTCTTTCTTGGCCGCGCAGATCGACATCAAAATTGGCCAGCTTATCGAACACGATGTCGGTTTTGCGCAGCCGAACGGTGCTCAGAAAATCGGCGAACAACTGACTGCGATCAGCCAATTCGATCTTTCGGGCAATATTGAAACCAATGTCTGGCTTGGGCCCGCTCGCCGCATCGGCATCTTCATACATCACGTTCAATTGGAGCTCTGCCGTCGACGCTGACAGCCCAGGCACCGCACTAGCTGGCAGCGCTACCTCGAGCGAAAATCCTGAACCGGTAAGTGAATCCGCGAGCTCCATTTGTTTGGGCGCTTTGGGCGTTACGACTTGGCGACGTTTGGCAATTGCATTGCCTGGCCACACGTTAACAACCACCGGCGCGCCGCCCGCGGCAATCGAAACCACCAGTTTGTCTTCATTGCCGCCTGGCTTAGGCAACCGCACCAAGCGGTCGTCGGTAACCACCACCGCAATCACAATGCGTTTGCCGTCCCAGGCGCAGCGGATTCCGTAGTCGGCATCTTTGCTGCCTGTACCACCCGCGGTGCCGGGCGACCATTCATCGCTGATGTCGACAATGCCGTCGATGTTCACCACGTCAGCGGCTTTGGCATCACACTTCATCGTGAACGTGCCCATCTTCATGGTTTCAGCCTGGGCCGACGGCACGTCGCCGAGGATGGCGCTTATGCCGCTTGCACCGCTAACGGCAATCAGAGTGCCGAGGCCAACCACCGGCAACCTAGATAGGCCCAACCGTCGCAACCACCACACTACGGGTATTGTTCGCCAGCTTTGATTCATCGTGGCAAACACAATACACCAACCACCGCCTGCTGCGGGCTGCTGGGCCTGGCTGCCTTGCAAACCGGCCTGCGCTTGCAGCTTGCGTGACTAGATATTGGGTGTGGATGAGGATTTGGCGCGCCGCGCGCGAAGTGCGCGCGAAGTGCGCGCGAAGTGCGCGCGAAGTGCGCGCGAAGTGCGCGCGAAGTGCGCGCGAAGTGCGCGCGAAGTGCGCGCGAAGTGCGCGCGAAGTGCGCGTCAAGTGTCCGGTATCTGGACAGATGCTGGCGGCAACGCGACCGGCCCAAAAATCAAATACGATTTTCTGCGGTGATTTGAAAAAGATCGCAGATAAGCGAAGGATGAGTTTACCGCGCGAAATCTTGCCTGGTCGCTTTTACACGTTGACGCGGCGCTGTGTGAACCGCATGTTTTTGCTGCGGCCCGACGAGCAGACCAACAACAA
>JAGPDK010000064.1 GCA_018057605.1 Kofleriaceae bacterium
GTGTCACTCCATGCGCCGAGCGGAGCGGTATGACCCGCGCAAAATTTCGTGATGGGCGGTTGCTGGTCGCGGGCGGTGCCGCGCTGCCTTGGTTGGCGGCCGGCGTTTGTTACGCCGATCATGCGCCGAGGCAATGGCTGGCCGAGCTCACCCGCATTCGCAGCGCCGGCTTCACCATGGTGGATGTCGTCGTGCCGTGGCGCAGTCATCGCACCGACGCTGGCGAGGCCGATTTTTGGGGTGCCTTGGCGTTGTCCGCGTTTCTCGACGACGTGACCAAGGCTGGCTTGGTCGCAGTGTTGCGGTTGGGGCCGGTGGCGTCGTTAACGCGACCGCAATTTGGCCTACCCGAAGCGCTGCTAGCCAATGCGGAGATGCAAGCGCGTAGCAGCGCAGGTGTGCCGATCTGGGCACCGACGCCAACTCGCGTGGTACCCGTGCCTTCGTACGACAGCGTGGAATTTCTTGATGCGGTCGGCGCTTGGTTTGCGGTGGTGGCCCAACATGCTGCAGCCCATGTGGCAGTCGCTGCCGTGGTTGTTGATCTTGGTGATCATTGGTTTTTTCGCACCGGTGCGTTCGATGGGGATTATCACCCTGATGCAGTTGCGGCTTGGCATCAAGATCAAAGCGTCGTGCCCCCATTGGATCGTAACCACGGCGAACTATCGACCCAGTTGGCGTGGGTTCGATTCAAAGCGCATCGGGCGATTCGCGCGGGCCGAGCGTTACGCGAGCGCCTCGATGCTGCTGGGTGGAGTCGCCACGCGTGTTTAGCCACGGTTTCGACAGCGGCCAGCATGCAAGTTCGAACGGCGCTTGCGCATATCTACGACGGGCTGGTGGTGCAACACGATCGGGTTGATCCAGCCGCGCTGCCGTTTCGTGCCACGCCGGGTGTAGTTGTTGCCGAATTGCCGGTAGGCCGGGCTGCATGGCTGCCGCCGCGCAGTAGCGATCTGGCCAAGGTTGTTATCAACGCGGTCGCTGACGGAGCGTCAGGGCTGAGTCTGACCGGCTGGATGCCAGGCGATCACGAAGTTGCCGCAACTACGGCGGGCCGCTTGGCCGCAATCCTGCCAGCGCTGCAGCACGGCGTGTGGCCCACCGTCGTTGATGCTGCACCGGTTGCGGTGGTGCGCGCCACGCATCATGATGAGCTTGCGGCAATTCACAGTGCGATGGCGTTGGCGTCACCAGCGTTGGCTCGGTTCGCAGGGCTCGATCCGATCGCCTTGACTACCGGCAATACCGACGATGCGGCGACGGCGCAGCGTTGGCACCTGGTGCTGCAACAGGCCTTGATTATGGCCGGTGTGGCTTATGATTTGGTCGACGACACCGCGTCTTCCGATGAACTCGCAGGCTACCGCGTGGTCATTGCGCCAACCGGCGTACATGTGGCCGCGTTGTTTGCGGCGACCTTGCGCGATGTTGCCAGCCGTAAAAATACCACCATTGTGCTAGGCCCAACCGCAGCGCAACGCGATGAGGCTAATCACGTGTTGCCGGCCGACGCCTTGCCGAGTCGGGTTGGGCGTTTACGCGCAGCGTCGTTGCAAGACGCCGTGGGCTTGGCCGATGATCTGCGCGCGTTGGGCGGTGATGCCAACGTGGTGCTTCGAGTCGAACCGGCAACGACCGCGGTTCACCTTGGTCGCGAACCTGCACGTCTTGCGGTCGTGATCAACGACTCGCCGCAACTGGTCCGGATCATCGCAACGGATGCTGCATGGCATGATGCGTTGCAGCCAACCGCGCGGCCCGTCGAGGAATTTTTTGTGGAGGCCGGCCGCTGGTTATTGCTGACGCGCTAAACTGCCGGCACGATTCGTCTGTCGATTTACTCCCAGCTCGCGGTCACGGTGGTAATAAGTTTAGACTCCGTCTGGTTGGTGATCTCCGCCGAGTTCGAACTGATTCCCTCTGAGTGGAAAAGAATCTTCGTCTTCCCGATGAGGACGCGTTGGGTGTCTATGCGGGTGGAGCCTAGAGCCTTGAGCTTGATGGTCCCGGCGTCCGTCCCGTCTGGAACCTCGGCTGCGCTCAGCGTGATGCCTAGCGTGGTGTCACAGCCGTTGAGTTCCAAGAATTCATTGCAGGTCCATGATAGATATGCGCTGTCCCCAGGCGCCAACGTGATGATTGCGGACGCCCCTCCGTCTTGTTTGCCGTAGGCGTTGGTGAGCTCGATTGTCTCAACATCCTCGTCTGACACTGCACAACCGAATGTGGAAATGGCAAGGAGCGAAGCGAGAACGAATGGGCGGATGGTCGACATAGCCATACCCAAATGCAGTCCACGTGCCAATTGATTTTTTTGCAACTGCTTGATTTTACATGGATATCAATTGGGAGGGCGAGCGGATCAGCCTGGGCCATGTGACCCCTGAAGACACGCGACCCAAGCGACGCGCCGAGATCCCGAAGTTTTTTTGGTAACCCCATCGCCGCGCTTGTTATGTCGTCCCCAACGCGTGCTGCGATTGGAAAACTGCTGCGATTGGAAAACTGCTGCGATTGTGTAACTGCGGTGGATGCGCGCTAGCCTCGCGGCTCGCGCCGACATTCGTTGGCGGGATCTTGGGTTGAAGCTTGACCGTTCGCGGATCGCTGGCATCAATGAAATGGCCCGCTGTATGCTCCATGGATGCAGCGGGCCGGCGCATGGATCCAACGCGTCTGGCTGGCCTTCCGCAGTGGACGCGCAGAAATCGCGGCAGCGTAGTGCAGCATTTGCGGCGAGATTAAAATGGCGAAAATTGTGCACACGATCTTTTGCGCGGAAACGTCTCGCAACGATTGAAGAAAAAAAACACTCGGCGCAGACAATGGTGGTGCATGCGTAAACGTCAATCCAATCGCAAACTCACGGGGCGCATCAGCGCTTCCGGCAAAAATCCCTCGCCCAGCCCGAAATCCAAGCGCGAGCGCGCTGGCGTGCGCGCCGCTCGCTTAGTTTCTTTAGGCGATGTCGCGCACTCGCGGGATCCTGCTCAGCTTGCTGCGGAGAACGTTACAGAGCGCATCGCTGCGGCACGGGCCGAACAAGTTAACGCATTCAAAGCCCAGATCGCAGGTGCCGCCGTCGATGATCTGCGCACGTATCGCATAGCGTTGCCCGGTGCTTTGGCTGAGCAGCGCGATACTACGCGTGAACGTTAAAATTCTGACGGGGAGCTGCAGCCCGATTGGCGCGAAGGCGGCTTTCCGTATGTGAACTTGATGCGGCGCACGCCTTACGAAGCGCAAAAGTTTGCGCTGCAAACCGAGCTACTCAAGCTGCAACAATGGGTGAAAGAATCCCATCAGCGCGTGATGATCTTGTTTGAAGGGCGCGATGCGGTCGGCAAAGGAGGCACGATCAAACGCTGTATGGAGCATCTAACTCCTCGGGGCGCGCGCGTCATCGCATTGGAAAAAACGACCGAGACAGAGCGTGGCCTCTGGTATTTTCAACGTTATGTTGCGCATTTGCTATCGGCTGGTGCAATCACGCTATTCGATCGCTATTGGTACAATTGCGCCGCGGGCACGCCCGCGCGGCAGGCACCACAGGCAAGCCGCACCGCTGATCGGCTCTGCCGCTTATTCTAGTAGCTCAGCGATGTTGTGCTGGCCGGTCGGTTCGTCTTCCATCGTGAAGTTGGCACGAGGTCGCCCAACCAAACGATTGATCTCGCGCAGCACTTCGCTGCCGTCACACGGCTTCGGCAAGAAACCGGCGGCACCAATGCGTGCCGAGATTTCAGGGGCGGTTGGTGAATCCGAGATCATCAACAACGGCGGGGCATCGACCAACCGATTCATGCTGGCCACCAAATGGCTCATGCTCCCAAGCGAATCATCAGTATCGAGAATGATTAGATCAATCCCGCCTTCGCGTAGATGGTTAATGGACTTATCAATGGAATCTAGCATCACGACATCGTGGCCGAACCCGGTCCACAAATTACGCCAGGATGAAGAATTGTCGGAGTCGGCAGCAACGAACAACAAATTTGCCACGTACGTATCCTAGCAGGAATTTCGCTAAGCTACCTAAACAGATTCACCGTGATCTTCGTGCAACTACCGGCAAGTTTAGGCAAGTTTCGCATCGATCGAGGGCGCGTTGCCATGCCCTGGGGCGCTGCCCTGGGGCAATTGGCCGCCGTGGACTTGTCCACTAGGCCTGGCTGGGAACATTGCTTGGTTGGCTGGGATCACCTGCAGTTGGCGATGTCGCGAGTCCCGCCTTATTTCCTTGGGCGATCAACGCCCGGGCCGGAAGTTCGGCGCGCAACAGCTCAGTGGTTGAGCGACGATCGCCCAGCGCGCGCATCTCGTCGACGGCGGCCGTTCGATACTGCACGGCTTGGCTAGTTAGCCCCGCACGTTCGCACATGTCAGCCAGCATCGCTTGGACCCGTGCGATGCCGACGCGGGACTGCGCGCGGCGCACATGCACCAAGGCGGCTTCGGCCAAGCGCAACGCACGATATGAATCGCCCAGCGTTTGGGTCAATTGGGCTTTGAGTTGCAAAACCAACCATAGCGTCGTTGGGCCATCGGTAGCAGCGAGGCCTTCACCCATGGTGACCATATCGACACATTCACCTAGTTCTTGTAGCGCGCCATCTAAGTTGCCTTGGTGCATCAACACATTGGCGAGATCTACGTACAACTCGCATAATTGCGTCATGGCACCGCTGCCAATGGCACGGCCAATGGCACGGCGCAGCAGTAGCAACGCGGCCTCGCTGTCGCCTTCCATGGTACTGATGCTAGCCAAGCCGCGATCAATGGATGCAGCAATGATACCTCGGTCGATCCAGGTCCGCGCCTCAGTCAGAATACCTTTGGCCAAAACAAGTTCACCTCGATCTCGAAGCAGGTCTGCCAACCGAATCGAAATATCAACGAAGGTGTCGGCGACATCATCGCCATTACCCAGCGTTGCCCGTACCGCCAGCAGCGCGCTTCGGTAGCTCCGAATAGCGCCGTTGTCGTCGAGCATGGCATGGGCCTCGATGCCTGCGGCAATCAGGTAATCGATCGCAAGCGGGGCATTGCCTGCCAATAGCAAATGATGGCCGAGCAACGCCGGGCTTTGCTCATACGGTAATAACGCTTGCGCTGCGGTGGCGTGTAAACTGCGGCGCACGTCGGCTGGCGTTGATGCGTACACAATGTCGCGCACCAGGAAGCTCTCAAATACGAGTTCAGATGCGTCGGCAATAGGCCCTGGCGGCACGGCGCGTAGCAGGTCGAGGCGGACCGCGTCTTCGAGGCCTTGGCTGGATTCGTCGAGCGCAGTGGTCGCCTCGAGGGCTTCGCTCGCGTCGCTGCGCATCAGCGTGGCAATCAGGGTTGGGGAGCCTTCGGTGCCGAGCGCCGCAACAGCCTGCAGCGCTTGCAGTGTTGTCATTGGCACAAATGCTAAACGCGCTGCGACGACGTCGGCTTCGCGTTCGGCAGCGTTATCAAGTTTGCCGCCGGAATTGACGAACCGTAACAAGTGCGCGACGAAGGACGGTTGTCCTTGGCTGAGTTGAAACACTCGTTCGGCGTCGAGTTCGGGCATCGTGGTCGCGACAAGCTCGGTGATATCGCCAAGGGTCAATGGCGCGAGCAGCATGGGATGTTTGGTAAACTTCGTGGCAAGTTGCGGATCCATCGTGCATACCATTGGCGGCAGGGCCGAATCGCGCGAGGTAACGATACGTTGCAGCACTTCAATGCTGGCGCTATCGTAGCGATCAACATCTTCAAACACCAAGGCCAGGGATTGGTGCGCTGCGGCGGCAATCAACACGCGTTGCACTGACGCGATGGTTTCATGGCGGCGCACCACCGGTGCCAATTCGCGCAGCCCGGTTTCGTGGCCGAACAGATGTAAAATCCCTGGCGCGTCGTGGGCTTCGAGATCAAGCGCGACAACGCGGGCTTCGACCTCGTCTGCCAAACATATATCCGGCAAGCCGAGCAGCGACGCAAGAATCGCGCGGAGTGGATAGTACGGTGTTTCAACCATGCTCGGATCCGCGCCGGTTTGATAGATCATCATGTGTTCAGCTTGCACGCGCAGGTAGCCGGCTTGTAGCAAGGCGGTTTTGCCAGTGCCGCCGGCGCCGGCGATCACGAGTGGCCCAGCGCTATGAATCTCGCCGCGCAGATAACCGGCCAAGTTTTCTAGCTCGGCATCACGGCCGCAGATCGGTAGGTCGAGGCGGGTGCCCAGCACCGGCGTCGCGATATCGAACACCCGCGAAATGCGCTGGCGAGGGGCGCCACACTCAGGGCAAAACTTGAAACTGGTTTCGCTGCGTACACCACACGCGCTGCAAGCGTTGAGGGTGGCCAAGCCGCGCAGGCGCGCCAGTTCCTCGAGCACGGCGGTTCGCATGTCGCCCGCCGACGCGAAGCGCGCGCTGGGATCTTTGGCTAGCGCTTTTCCAACGAGCTGTTCTAATAGTGGGTTGTTCAACTCGGGCCGATGTAACGACAGCGGTCGCAACTCGGCTTTAAGATGATTGGTGAGAATCTCAACGGTGGAACTCGCGATGAACGGCGTGACGCCGGTGATCAGTTCATACAAGATGATGCCAATGGCGTACAAGTCGGCGGGATAGCCGGGGATGCCGCCGCGAATGACTTCTGGCGCCATGTATTCGGGGGTGCCGCATACGGCCCGTTCTTCGCCTTCGCGGGTTGCGTTGGCTAACCGCGCAATGCCGAAGTCGACAACTTTGACCATGTCGACGCCGACTCGGCGTTGATCGACGATGATGTTGTCACATTTGAGATCTGCGTGAACTACGCCGGCGAGATGCGCGTCTTCGATGCCAGCGAGGATTTGTGCAACGATATCGAGCACCCGTGGCACGGCAATGGGCACACCGGTTTGCAGTAATTGAGTCAGGGTCGGGCCACTGACGTATTCCATGGCCAAGTACAACAAGCCATCGCGGGTTTGGCCGAAGTCGATAATCGATACAGTGTTGGGATGGTTCAGGCTCGATGCGGAGGTGGCTTCGTCGCGAAACCGTTTGACCAAGCGTTCGTCGGTAGCTAAGTCGGCGTTGAGAATCTTCACCGCTACCGTGCGATGCAGCGCAATTTGTTCGGCTCGAAAAACTGCACCACTACCACCAATACCAATACACGCCACTAATCTGAACTTGCCGTCGAGCTCACGGCCCACCAACTGCTGGGCGGTCGCGATGAGTTGGTCGACGTCGTTCATACTGGGCCTATGCCCCCTCGATGATCATGGCAATGCCTTGGCCAACACCAATGCACATTGACGCCAGGCCGAATTGCCCACCTTGGCCAGCAAGTTCATGCATCATGGTCAGTACCAGGCGTGCCCCGGACGCGCCGAGTGGGTGGCCCCACGCGATGGCCCCGCCGTTAATATTGACTCGCGCAGGATCGAGGCCGAGTTGCTCGACGCACGGAATTGCTTGGGCTGCGAATGCTTCGTTGATTTCGGCCAGGGCCATTTGGTCGGCACGGCGGCCAATGCGAGCCAAGGCTTTTTGTGATGCGGGGATGGGGCCAAGCCCCATGTAGCTGGGTTCGACGCCTGCGACCGCGGAGGTCACGTAGCGTGCTTTGGGCGTGAGCCCGAGCTCTTTGACTGCGGCGGCACTCGCCAACAACACGGCGGCGGCACCGTCGTTGAGGCCGGACGCGTTGCCGGCGGTAACGCTGCCACCTGGGCCTTTGGCAAATGCCGGCTTGAGTTTTTGCAGTTGTGCAAGCGTGGTTTCAGGGCGCGGATGTTCGTCGAGCGTAACCATGATTGGCGCGCCGGTTTTGCGATCAATACCGGTAGTGATTGCGACCAGTTCGCGTTGCAGCCGGCCCGACGCGATCGCGGCGCCCGCGCGGGTTTGCGAGGCGATGGCAAATTGGTCTTGGGCTTCACGGCTAACATTGTGCCGCACCGCGACGCGCTCGGCGGTTTCGCCCATGGGCAGTGTTTCGTGCATCGCCTCGAGCTTGGGGTTAACAAAGCGCCAGCCCAAGGTGGTGTCGTACAGTGTGTTGTTGCCACGCGGGTAGGCTGCATCAGGTTTGCCCATCACCAACGGTGCGCGCGACATTTGTTCAACGCCGCCCGCGATCACAATATCGGCCTCGCCCGTAGCGATGAGCCGGGCAGCGTCGGCAATGGCTTGCATACCCGAGCCGCACAACCGATTGACGGTGACGCCGGGCACCGTCACGGGTAAACCGGCAAGCAACAACGCCATACGTGCGACATTACGATTGTCTTCACCGGCTTGGTTGGCGCAGCCAAACACAACATCGACGATACGATCGGTTGGGATTTGGTTGCGTTGCAACAGGGCGGCAATGACCGCAGCGGCAAGATCGTCGGCACGCACCGTCGCTAGCCCACCGCCGTATCGACCAAACGGTGAGCGACATCCATCAATGAGGTACGCTGGTTGCAACATGGCTGAAGTAGTACCAAGAAGTTCTACACTTCAATAACTGATAAACCTACGAAATCTTTTCTCAAATACCCCAGCGGCTACCGTGGAGGTGGCGCCCTGGAGTTGGCTGTTTTGGCTGCGGCTGCGAACCATTCTGGTACAAGCAAAAACTAGCGAAAATGTCGCGGGTTCCTTAGGCTGAACTTATGGCTGATTTTGAATCGGATGGTTTAGCTGAACAGGAAATGGCGTGGTTGGCAATCCGACAACCGGCGATAGTGCGGATGTTGGAGCGAGATCTGGCCAGCTCCGACAGCGATGCGTTGGCTGCGGGGCTCGAATTGACCAGTCAAGTACTCAGCGAACGCAGCGACCAATTACTGAGCGATCAGAGCGGCCCGTCGGGGACCATGATGGCTCGGTTCAGCACGAGCGATCTTGCTGCGGCGCGCGCCCAGATTGCCAGCGCGATGCTCGACCCGGGAATCGCACGGTGGACATCTACCCGGCTCGCCGGGTTACCCGCGGTGTTCTCCGCGCACGACGAAGAAGCAATTGGTCGGGCCATTGCGGCGATTATACGTGTCTCAAACTATCAGGTGACTTGAGCCGCGCGCACGGCCAACGTGGGAACAGCTAGTGAACAGCTAAGGAACAACGATAAATTCGCGCTTCATCAAGTTGATGATGTTCTGCGCAGCATCGAGATCCGAGCCCGTGTAATGATCGAGGACGCGTTGCAGTTGCCCGTGGTCGAGCACCAGCTGAAACGTGTCGAGTTCGGTCGGGGATAACTCGCGCAGTTTGCCAGCCAACGGCGTTGGTACGGCGAGTGGCGAATTTAATGGCGGCAGTTTGGCCTGTAATGCACGAAACTCGTCGAGTTGCCGCACGCCTTCCATCAGCAAGGCTTCGGTGGATTCTTGGACCTCTTCGATCACTTGAATTTCAACCGATGGTTCCAGCTCAAACGTGCCGGTCTCCCACGTCAACATGCGGTAGATGACTTTTTGCGGGCGAACATTAAAATCGTCGTTGATGGCGGCGAAGTAAAGTTGGCCTTTGCGCAGGTAAATGCGGCCGATACTCACGCCGTTGTTCACTGACAACACACCGGTTTTTCGGCTGGTCGAAAGCAATTGCAACAAGTCAGGTAGCGGAATTTCTTCAATAACCCCCGACATCGGGCGGCCTTGGGTCTGCTGTCGCTGGGACGATTGGACCTCAAGCTTGCGCCGCGCTTCGGCTTCGCTTTGATTGGCTTCGGCTCCGTCGACACTCACCACGCGAATGATCGAGGTGCCCAACAAAATGCGATCACCTTCGGAAAGCCGGGCGCGCCCCGCAATCTTCTCGCCATTAACGAAGGTGCCGTTGGTCGAGCCGAGATCTTGAATGAAGACCTCGTCTTTTGACGACGAGATCTTGGCGTGTCGCCGTGAAACCATGTCTTCGACCAACACCATATCCAGATCACTGGAACGGCCGATGATGATTTCACGGTTCAAGCGAACAGGAAACTCGCCACCCTGGTACTTGCCAGAGATGAAACGTAGTGCGAAGCGAGGTCGGTCAGTCATTGGTACGTTCGCAGTAATTGAGACTGCGTTAAAAATTGTAGTGCTCGATCGGTGTATTGCGCAAGTCTACGGGTCTCTATCTCGGCCGATCCGTCGAAAAATGCCGAATTATTGGGGGCAGCGCACGTCTCAATGCCGCTGCCAGGCGTATGGCCGGTGCTCAGGTGCCTTCGTGATCAGAATGTTGCTCACCCAGGGCGACCGAATCGGCCGCGTCGGCACTACCTGACGCATCGGCGGAATCGTTCGGGCGCGCCGCCGGCTCGCGTCGCAGTATCGCGATAAGCCGTTTGTACACATCTTCGGATACCACCAAGCTCGAATGCCCTAAGGGCACGGTGGTCGCGTTGGCACCAGGTAGCCGGGTGGTTTCAATCGGGACCACCCAATCGCGGGCGGCGGCAATGGTATGAACTTCCGTTGTCGTCGGTAACGGGCCCTGTGCTAGCTCATCCAAGAAGCGGCTGCGCGGAATCAATTGCCACGACGAAGTTGACCATAAGCCCAACGTCGCCACCCCAGCCAACGCAATCCAGGTGCCACGCACCGGTGTGCCCATCAACACCAGCTTCCGAACACGTGCGCTACCACCCAACTTTTTTACGTAGTAAAGGCCAATCAGGCCGCCCATCGAATGCCCGAGAATGTCGATTTTTTGCGATGGAGTCTGCGCCAAAATGCGCTCAATTTTGCGGTGAATCATGAAGGCCGAGCGCCGGATATCGCGCACGTTGATGGCCCCAATATTGAACGACACCACCACGAAGCCGTTGTCGAGCAAGCGACGCTCGAGCAAATACATGGAGCCACGCGTGCCGAGAAATCCGTGAATTAATAAGATAGGCGGCGACGCCGCCGCGATATTCGCGAAGTTAACTTCGCGTGGCGTGCGATTGCCGCGCGCCAAGTGCCGCAAATACGACAACCCGTCAGCACCGCCGGCGAGGTCTTGGCCAACCGAGCTGCGTTTGCCCAACCAGCGCGACGGCGCATCTAACGCCCAGCGCAACAACCATGACGATCGTTGGATTTGCGATTGAATCGCGCCCTTCGGCTTTTTCGGATCGTCTTGGCCCATGGAGCTTGGTAGTCTACGTAGTCTGCTCAGAAACGGCCAATGAATGATGCATGGAAATCGCGTGAGGTCATGCGTGCTGGTTGGCATGGCCCAAGCCCCGAGGCCCAAGCCCTGAGGCCCTAACCGCGAAAGTCGGTGAAGCCAGCGTCGACCCAGCGCGAAGCTTCGCGGGCGTACGCACCGCTGCCAGCGATGGTTGTGGGGTAATCGACGACGCGCCATACCCCACGTTGGCCAATTTCGCCGGTGCGGGTAATGACGTAGGTGCCGAGTCGATACACTAACGCAAACACGGTGCCACGGCGCAGCGAGCGCGAATCGCCACGCGGCACCATGCCCGGTGGCCGGGCCGCATCGGTGGGGAACCCGCTCGGTAGATCGCGCGGGTGCGGCATGTGGGTTGGATCTTCGACGGCAAAGTAGTTGGTTTCGGTGCTGGGCCGAACCACTGTGGGGGCGACGCGCGCTTCCGGCATTGCTGGTGGTTCCCCGAGGTCGGGTTCTTGTGCCATGGCCACGGTGGCTTGGCGCGGGCGATCTCTTGGTACGATCGGATGTTCCAGTGTTGGCTGCTCCGCAATCTTACTAGCGGCGTGTGGATCCTCATCGGTATCTTTGGGCGGTGCCTCGGTTTTGCGCGCATACGCAACTACCGCCTGCCGACGTAAGGTTGATCGCTCTGGAACGTCCCGATTCCCCATCTATTGTTGGTGCCAGGGTTTCCGCACTTGCACAAGGTGGCGCGGCTCAGATCGCTTCGGTTTTGCGCAACGCGGTGCGTTGATAAGCAGCCTAGCTTTCAAGGGAAAAATTGGATGCAGCCTCTCTGGGGTGCACTGCGACCGACAACACCGAAGCTGACCGCTGTTAACTTCGATATTGATCAGGTGTTTACATCCCGACGCGTAAGGCGTGGCGTGGCCGACGTAGCTGCTTGACTGTTAGCCACTTGCTGGTTCTGGTCGGCGTCATTGCCCAAAAAAACTTATGACTTGCCATGCGGCGCAGCAGTGTCGCGGATCATGTAGGATAGAATCCTGGCGACCCCGCTTCGAGCGTTCGCTCCATTTCCGGGCCTAGCTACCAATCGCATGAAACGACTCGGCAAGTACCAACTACTCGATCCAATTGGCGCAGGGCCATGCGGAACGGTGACCCGAGCCAAAATTTATGGCGTGGTTGGGTTTGAGCGCGAGTTTGCGATCAAGCAGTTTTATCCCGCGGCGATCGCAGCGGCTGGGGCCTCACAAACGTTGTCGACGGCAGCGCGCGCCTACGCGGCATTAGAGCATCCGCGCATCGCTAAAATGCATGAGTTTTTGGTTGCGCAGGGGCAAACGTTCGCGGCCGTCGAGTGTGTGGCCGGCCTGGATGCTGGCCGGTTACTTGCCGACCTGCGCATTGTCGATGCCATGTTACCGGCTGGCGGTGTGTTGGCAGTGCTTTCGCAATGTGCGCGGGCGGTCGGCTTTGCGCATGGTCGCGGCCTGTTCCATTTGGGTATTTGCCCGTCCAATGTGGTGCTGCTGCCCGAAGGCGATTGCAAAGTTACCGATTTTGGCTTTCTCAATGCCTGCATGCCGCCGCGTGCGGTGGCGGAGCCGCGGCTAGCTCGACGCATCGGTTATTTGGCGCCGGAACAGTTGGTCGGCGAGCCGGTGTCGGCGGCCACCGATGTATTTGCGTTGGGTGTGCTTGGTTTTGAAATGCTCACCGGGCGCATCACTTTCGACGGTGAAACGCCGATGGAAGTGCAACAAGCGGTGTTGTCATCGCAACCACCTGAGCCTGCGTTGCCGCGCGCAATTGTTCGGGTGTTGCAGCGCGCGTTGGCGCGTTCACCGTTTGAGCGCTACCCCGATGCCCGTGCGTTTGCCGATGCCCTCGACGCTGCGATCCGCATTGCGCCGGTGCCTGGCACGCGCACCGATATTGGCGAGCGCGTGCGTACGGCGCTGGCGCGACGCGCCGAGCTGAACGACCAAGGGTTGTCTGGTGTAGTGCCACTACCAACGTCTCCGTTTGAACGGGTTGATGGCGCAACGCCACCGGTGGCGACCCAAGATTTCGACGGCGATCTACACGCCCGCATCGGCGTGCTGCCGCATGCGCCAGGCGCGGCGGGCTTGCCCTCCACCTTGGCTGGCGTGGTGGTGCCTGTGGTGCCTCCGCCGTACAAGGCGAGTACGCCCGTGGTGCCGATGCATGAGCCCGCGGTCACGCCGCGGATTCCGCCGCCGGTCACGGCTGCGCCGATCGGCCAACGCACTACGCAACAAGGCTCGCCGCCGGTACCTCGGATGCCACCCAGCTCACCGTCGCGGCCACCGCCGTTACGCGCGCTGACCGATGACCTCATGATTCCGCACGAGCCGTTGTTGGATATAACGCGGCCGCCCACCAGCGATCCTACCCAAGAATTTGGCAACGACGTAACGGTTCAAACCGATCCGCCGAGCCCCGGCGAATTTCGCGATTTTGCACTGGCTGCGCCGGCGCCTCCGAGTGCGTCGGCGGTACCGTTGCCCCGCGACTCTGTCAGCGCGCCTAGCGCGGCTGTTGCGGAGCCCCGTGCGAAGTCCGCGAGCGTGCCGCCGTTGCCGAGCGTGGCGCAAACCGCGGCGGCGCCGCTTTATCCCAGCCGTGATCCCATACCGCGGTGGCGTTGGATTGTGCTTGGATTCGCCGGCGTAGCAGGGTTGGTCGGTGGCGGTTGGGTGCTTTGGGGGCCAACTTCGTCGAAGAATTCGGCAGTCGAAGTGACAGCTCGGCGCATGGATGCGCGGCCGGCCATTGCGGTACTGCCGACCGACGCGATGCCGGTAACAGCTCGCACGCCACTTGATGCGGCGAGCGCGGTGCAGCTCGATGCACCGGGTGCGGTCGCGAGCTTTGATGCGGCCATTGCGCGCGACGTTGCTAAAGCTAGCGTCGTCGATGCCGCAGCGCCGGTTGCCGCCACCGTCGATGCCGGGCGCCCCGTGGTCAAATCAAACGGCGATGAAAAATCATTGCGGATCGAATCTACGCCAGCGGGGGCGCGGGTTTATCTCGACGGTGCCGATGTTGGGGTAACGCCTTTGACGTTGCCGGGTTCGGCCGATCATCATAGTGCGGCGTTGGTGTTAGCGAACCACGATTTGTTTCTTGCCGAGATCGAAGGCCACGGTCGCGTCGCGGCGGCACTTGCGGCGGTCACCCCGATGGGCGGTTCCGCCGGCATCAAAGTGCGCTGCAAAGATAAAGATCGTTACTACGTGATCGTTGATGGCAAATCAACGGGGCAACTATGCCCAACCGAGAAGATCGAAGTGAATCTGGGCGAGCACATCATCGAAATTTACGATGTTACGAGCGAAACTCGGCGGCAGTTTCCGGTCGTGGTAAAAAGCAATGACCGTTCGTTGCGCGTGCGTATCGATTGACCAGGCGCGCGCTGACCGACGCTGGCTGCAACGAGAACGATTGCTACCTGTCGGTCGCAGTGTGCGGGCCGTACACATGCGCGCAAGTTTGGTACAGCAACCTTGGCGCACAACCCGCGTGGGTGTGGTTTGTATGCGCACGGCAACTCGCATCGCCTAGCATGGTGTTTGCTAAGGGCTTAGCCATGAAGCTTGTCGGCACGCACGCATTTCTTGCGCTCAGTATTTCGCTTATGGCAACCGGGTGTGACCTGCTGGGGCTCAATCGCGAGGACGTAATGGGCGCGAACGTTGATGCTGCGCCTGCGTCAGAGCCCACACCGTCCGTGGTGTGTAAGAATCCGGTGGCTAGTTTCGGCGGTGGTGAGCACAATCCTGGCCGAGCCTGCAACGCCTGCCACACTGGATCTGGCGAAGCTCCCAAATTTACCGTCGCGGGAACGTTGTACAACAGTGCTGGCGTAGCGATCAGTGGTGCAACGATTTCGGTGGTGGATGCCGCGAGTAAAACGTTTGAGATTGTGACCCAGCGCAACGGCAATTTTTACACCTCGCGGGCCATGACGTTTCCAATTCGCGTCGTTGCCAGCAAGTGTCCCGACGGTAAAAAGATGTATGCGCCGATCAGCAACGGTGATTGCAATAGCAGCGGGTGTCATGTTGCAACCGGCGGCGCCGGCCGCATTCACCTGCCGTGAGCTGACTAGAGCTGGCCAATGAACGAGCCAATTGAATATGGCGCAGAAGGGACGGGCACCCTGAGCATTCGTCACATTTCCGATTTGACCACATGCTCGACTGCCGCGCGTCACACCAAATAGTCGATGCACCTTGCGTAGTCGATCGGCTCGCCGGTCCATTTCGATTCGTTGGTGTTGGCCGTAGTGGCGAGCGCCGCATGGGCGTCGTCGCTCGCTGTTGGGCGAGCCGATTGCGCATCGATGATCCGGTTGCGATGGTCGAAAAAATTCCAGCCATTGACACCGTTGGCTTCGTCCTCGCGCCCAGCGTTCGCTGGGCGCGGCGTTAAGCGCCGCCCAAACTATCGCCAATTCAAGTTCGGCACGTACCCGCTGACCCACCCGCCGATGGCGAACTGCACGCAACGCCCTTCATCACGATCACCTACCGCAACCAACCAGCGACGCGACGGCGGCGCATCCGGCAACGCGCGAGCACCAACCTCCGCGGCCGCGCGGCCAGCCGCAGCGCACTCGTTCAAGCTCCATGTCGCGCCCTCCGGAGCCTCTGTGAGCCGACCGTTCACCCGACCGGTCACATGTCCCTGCGCATCACTGCGCAGCCACCGCCCACCGCCCTGCCGTGAGCCCACGTCACGCCCACGCCATGTGCGTCGTCGTCGTAGTGACAACGTGCCGCAAGCGAGGCCGTCGGAGATTCATTGTTCAGGCGTACAGTCTGTTGCAGAGAGGCTACCCCAATGTCTCAGCATCGAGCATGGATCCGACTGCTGGCGATTTGTCTGCTAAGCGCGTGCAGCCACGGGCGCAATGCAGTTCCTGCTGCGCACCGCCCATCTATTCATTGGGCCTAGGAAGGCCCCCTCGGGCCCAACACCTGGGGCCAACTTTCGCGCGATTATCACGCCTGCACCGATGGCGCACGGCAGTCACCGATCGAAATTGATGTGCCGCTGGTAGAGGCAGGCACACTACCGGCACTAGCCTTCCATTATCGGCCTAGCGAGGTGATTGAATCAGACAACGGCCACACGCTGGTTGATACTGTGGCGCGAGGTGACACGGTCGATTTGGGGCCAGCGGCGTATC
>JAGPDK010000065.1 GCA_018057605.1 Kofleriaceae bacterium
GCCGTATCGCATCCCAATGTGATAGCGGTGTTTGACGCCGGCGAAGACCACGGCGAAGTGTATATCGCAACTGAACTTGTCGACGGTGCGGCGCTGAGTAGTTGGCAGCGCGGGCGGCCGTGGCGGCAAGTGGTAGCCGCGTGGGCGCAAGCCGCGCGCGGGCTGGTGGCGGTGCATCAATGCGGCATTATTCATCGCGATGTTAAAGCGGCCAATGTGTTTGTTGGCCTGGACGAACGGGTCCGCATCGGCGATTTTGGAATCGCACGCGCGGAATTTGCAGAGCCGAGCGAGCCGGGCAATACCCTGTCGCGATCCGGCTGGGTCGCGGGCACACCGGGCTTCATGGCGCCAGAACAATTGCAGGGTGGGCCGGTTGACGCGCGGGTCGATCAATTTGCGCTGTGCGTTGCGCTCGGCGAAGCGCTGTTGGGCCGTAAGCCGGTGTCCGGCGAACAGCTTGAATTTGCCGAGTCAGCGCGACTGGCGCAAGCGCTTACGCGTGGGGTGGCACCGCTTGCCAACAGTCGGTTTGCCACGATGGCGGAGTTGGCTGCGGAGTTGGAGGCGATTGTCGCGTCGCCGGTGGCGGAGCCAGGGGCGAGCGGGGCGCCGCAGCAACGTGTCAAACTTGCGAAGACCTTGGCCGTCGTTGCGCTTGCGACGATGGCGATGGTCGGCGGAGGTGCCGTTGCGGTGGTCATTATGCAAGGGCAACAAACCGGTTCGACAGCGCAACGCGATCTGCCTGCGCGGGCCGGCGTGCTGGTTGATGCACCCGGTAGCAGGGATTTGCCTGCAGTCATCGGCGGTGCGAAGGGTGCATTGGTGACGGTCGACGCCATGGTTGCTGTTGGCGCTATCGATGCGCCGCCGCCGCGACCAGTGCAACGCGGCGAGGTTTCACGTGTGGGCGCACCTAGGCCAAAGGCTGCAACTACCACGGCGCTGGCGGTCGTGGCGGCGCCAACTGGACCAGGCACTGTTTCTGCGATCGGCAGCGGGGCCAGCACGGCGTCGGCTCCGGCAGCGTTGAACGTCATGACTCTCGAATATTCGTCGATGGCCGACGATCCGGACGGTGAGACTGCGCACCAGCGGCTCAAGGCTGGCGACGCGGAGGGCTGTCTGCGCATCGTTGGCAATGAACCAGATGGGGCCACGGGCCGTAATGCGTTGCGCGCAGTTTGCCATATGCTCAAAGGTCAATGTGATGTTGGTGCCGCGCGGCTACGCACCATGGCTAGGTTTGCGGTGCCGGCTTTGCCGGTTAGTGTTGTTGACCTGTGGGTAGAGGATCGCTTGAACCAATTTTGTCCGGTTTGGGACAAGTCTGCGTCGGTGACAAGGCGGCTAACCCGGTTAGCTGCGCAGGCCCATACGGCGCATAGCGTGGTGCAGGGAACTCAATTTCGTCAAGCCTTGTACAACGTTTCAACTGCCGCGGTGCTAAGTGATGCCAAGTTGCGCAACCTGTTGGTTCGTGCCTACATCGAACAACTGCATACTTATGAATCTCGTAAAAAATGTGATGTGGTTGACGAGATCGTCGAGGCCGCCGACAAAATCGGCATAAAGTTCAATGCTGACAACTTTTCGCCATTCGACAGCTGCAAATCCGTGGCACGACTGTTTGCAACACCACCGCCGTGACGACGTTGTCAGGCTTGGCATTCCGACGACGAATCCCCTACCGCGTCGAGTTGCGGCCACCGGTCGGTGCGGGCGTAATGCCAAGTGCGGTCATGCGGCGCCACAGGGTGATACGAGAGATGCCCAGCATTGCTGCCGCGCGCTCGCGACTACCGGCGGTGCGCTGTAGGGCGCGCTGGATCTGCGTTGCTTCGGGCGAACTCGCGGGTGTCGCGGGTGTCGCCGCTGTGCTTGGGCGTGCGCTGGATCGCGCTAGCGTGGGCCCATCGTTGGCGTTGCCGTCGAGGTCACTTTCGTCATTTGGATCTTCGAAAAGTTCAGGCGGCAAATCAGTTTCCTGCAGCGTTGCACCCTCGCCGATGACATACGCATATTCCAACGCATTATGTAGTTCACGCACATTTCCCGGCCACGCGTAGGCATTGAGCCGGCGCAGCGCATCGCGCGACAAACGGTCGACCACTCGCGTGCCGTTGCGCAAGCCACCGTGATTGAGTTGTTGGATAAAGACCTGGGTTAGCAGCGCGATATCGCGCCGACGATCGCGCAGCGCCGGCAAAAAAATGGGCACCACGCGCAACCGATACATCAAGTCAGCACGAAACGTGCCTTGGCGCACGGCTTGCCGCAGGGACTGATGCGTCGCCGAAACGATCCGCACATCGACGGCAATGGCGGTGGTGCTGCCTACTGGCAGCACCGTTTGTGTTTCTAACACGCGCAACAATTTGGCTTGTAGCCCAAGCGGCATCTCGGCAACTTCGTCGAGAAACAGGGTGCCGCCGCTTGCGGCGCGAAAAATGCCAGGGTGATCTTTGACTGCGCCGGTAAAGGCACCTTTGACATGGCCGAACAGCTCACTTTCGAGCAGATCCGGTGGCAAGGCGGCGCAGTTGATGGCACGAAATGGGCCTTGGCGGCGTGGCGACAATTGGTGAATTGCCGCTGCGATCAATTCTTTGCCGGCACCGCTCGGGCCACGGACCAGCACGCTAATGTCACGTTTTGCGGCCCGTTCCACGATGTGAAACACGCGGTGCATCACCGGCTCGCGCGTGTGGATCCCGTGGAAGATCCTTACGTCACGATCGTCGAGGATGTTGGCGTGAGGCACCCCGCGAGTGTCGGCATCGGCAATGTCGTCGTCGTTGTCGCCCATTTCGTCATCGTCGGCTGCATGGCCGGTCACAGGCGACACCGCGGCAAGGCGTAATAACCAACCGTGTGCGCCCCGCGGCGCTTTGTCGTGATTCGTTTTTTCGAGCAATGCCACCGCGCGCACGGTGTCGGTGGTTTCTCGCAACGGCACGGCGCTCACGTCGATGGTGATGGTGGTCGCCGTTGTCGTCGGGCTGCCGCGGCGGCGGTTGGCGTTGGTTGGTCCGGTCGCAATCACCGGATGCAAACGCACGATCGAGCCCTTTACCGCGATACCGCGCGCTAACGCTTCGGCAATGGGTCGCTCAGGCCCTTCGCCGCACAACGCTTTGACCACGGATTCGCCGATGCGGATTTCGTAGCCTAACAGCGCACGGCATCCAGGGGTCGCAACCACAATCGCCAGGTTGGCATCACACACAATGGCAACGCCGACGGCGGCTTCTAATGCTAAGGCGGCTAGGTCAAGCGGTAGCGTAGTCACGGGGTATGGTTAACATGCTTCGCGGTGGTGTCGATAGCCAGGGCCGGGCCGGGTGCACGACGCGACGCAACGCAACGCAACGCAGTGGTCGCGCAACGCGCCAACTAGACGGTCAGCGTCGGTGGCGCTGCGGTAACACGCTTGGTTCGAACTCGGCGCGCGATCACGGTTGCTGCAATGCCTGCAACGCCGACCGCGATGGCGACCACTGCGCCACGCATTTCACCGCTTAGATTCAAACCCACTGTGCGTGGGCCTTCCATGGCAGCGATGAATGACGCCATGACTACGATGAACCAGCCGAAGCCTTCGCGCAGCACACTTGGGGAGATGCGTTGTGAAATGCGGCTGCCGACGACGCTGCCGGCGATCGCAAGCGCCACAATGCCGGCAATAGTTTGATACGGAATGCTATCCCACATGCCGCTGCCGACAAAACCTGCAACGGAATTTAGCGCAATCACAAACAGCGACGTGCCCACCGCATGGTGCATCGGCATATTGGCCAAGATGGTGAGTGCGGGGACGATGAGAAAGCCGCCGCCAGCGCCAACTGCACCGGTGAGCGCACCGACGAGCAAACCTTGCGGGATCAACGCGCGCAAGTTGGGTTGGGTTGGTGGCGGCACCGTCGTTGTACTTGTTGGGGCTTGTTGGCTCGCTCGGAGGGCCGCATAGGCGCCGCGTAACATCGCGTATGCAGCGGCTGCCATCACCAGCGCAAAGCCAAGCAAGCGAATGGTGGGTGGAATGTGTTTGGCAAATTTGCCAACACCGTAGGCACTGAGCATGGATGCTGCGCCGAAAAATATGCCGACGCGCCATTGTACGCGGCCGTGGCGGCCATGATTGATCGTTGCGAACGCGCTGGTGAGTCCAACAACAATGAGCGACGCTGCAATGGCGATATCGACGGGCAAGTCGATCACATAATGCAGCATGGGTACCGTCAAAATGGCGCCGCCGCCGCCGAGTAACCCAAGGGTTACGCCAATCACGAAGGCAAGCACCAGACCAATGATGAGCACGCCAGGGGTGTAGCAAAGTTAGGCCGTGTAAATGAAGTACAGACCAATTATTTGGATCGCGCCATCGTGGGCGGCAAGGCGCGAGGGCGGTAGCGGCGCAGTTCGGCACCCAGTCACACAACCGCAAAATCTCGGCGCACGGCGGCGTGCCGCACGTTGTCGTATTGCCAGCGTCAGTGCTGTTCAACGCGCGTGGGTTGCCCTAGCCATTGTCCCACGCTGCCAACGGGCATATGCTGCCGCCGTGCCTTCGGTGGATGCTCTCGATTCTACAACAGTCGCCGGTGACTCCGGGCCGCCGTTGGTGGTGGCGTCGGCCGCCGCGCCAATGATGCTACAGGCGGTGGGCCTGAGTAAAATATATGGTAGTGGCTCGGCCCAGGTAGTGGCGCTCGACAACGTCAGCTTTTCGGTGCGTCGCGGTGAGTTTGTGGTGATGTTAGGACCGTCGGGTTCGGGCAAATCAACGCTGCTCAATATTCTTGGAGGGCTCGATACGCCAACCCGTGGCACGTTGGCTTTTGGGGCGCACGATCTAACTCATGCTAACGATGATGCGTTGACACGATACCGCCGTGATCATGTTGGCTTTGTTTTTCAATTCTACAATTTGATCCCAAGCCTAACGGCGCGCGAAAACGTCGAGTTGGTTACCGAGATTGCACGGTCGCCGATGTCTGCCACCGAGGCCTTGGCGCAAGTGGGTTTGGCTGAACGGGTGGACCACTTTCCGTCGCAACTCTCGGGCGGGGAGCAACAGCGAGTTGCGATTGCTCGCGCGATCGCGAAGCGACCTGACATGTTGTTGTGCGACGAGCCGACCGGGGCACTTGATAGCGCAACGGGCCGACTGGTGCTGGAGGCAATCGATGATATCAACCGCCGCACCGGCACTACCGTCGTGATCATTACGCACAATATTGTGATTGCGGAAATGGCCGATCGCGTAGTGCGCCTGGCCGACGGCCGGATTGTCAGTGAGCAGCTCAACGGTAGCCGTAAGGCAATTGCGGAATTGTCCTGGTAGCGATCCATGGCCCGCCGGTTTCGCATGGTTGTTTCGCCGCTGCAGCAAAAGTTGTTGCGCGATATTTGGACCATGCGTGGGCAGGTCATCACCATTGCATTAGTGTTGGCCAGTGCCATCGCAGCGTTAACTTCGATGGTTGGAACCTACCGCGGGCTGCGGCAGGCACAAATCAACTATTATGAGCGCACTGAGTTTCCCGACATCTTTGCGCACGCATCGAAAATGCCAAGGTCGCTACTGCCGCGCATTGCCGCGTTGCCAGGTGTCGCGCGGGTGCATGCGCGGACCACGGAGCCTGCGCTGCTGCGGTTGGACGGTCAGCCCGGTAGCATGACGGCACAGCTCATTGAACTCGACGGTGGCCAAGCGCCTTCGTTGCGTGGCTTGTTGCTGCATAGTGGTCGGCTGCCGGTGCAAGGCCGTACCGACGAGGCCCTGGTGCTGGCGGCGTTTGCTGACGCTCATCAACTCCCAGCCGGCACGATGCTACATATCAATGTTGGCGGGACTCAACATAAATTGCGCATGGTCGGCAGCGTGCAATCACCCGAGTATATATTTTCGATGGGCACCGGCGGCATGATGCCGGACGATCGGCGATTCACGGCGATCTATGTGCCGCAAGCAACGATGGTGGCGATGCTTGGCAGCCGTGGCACGTTTAATGATCTGCGCCTCGAATTGCAACCGGCCAGCGCGGCGCAGCTTGGCGCGGTGCATCTGTCACCCGAAACCCTGCGTGCCGAAGTGGTGGCCCAGCTCGATTTGCTGTTGACGCCCTACGGTAATCGCGGCGCTTACCAACGCGCCAAGCATCCGTCGCACATGTTTGTGTCCCAAGAAATTGATCAACTCAAGGCCACCGCCGTACAGGTGCCAATTGTGTTTTTGTTTGTGGCGGTGTTTTTGCTCAACGTAACTTTGTCGCGCGTGATCGCGACGCAGCGCGAACAAATCGCGGCGTTGCGTGCGCTGGGCTACACGCGTGGCGAAGTCGGCCGTCACTATTTGAGTTTTGTTCTGTTGATCGCCGTCATCGGTGGCGGCCTTGGGATTGTGCTTGGATTCGCATTGGGGCAGATGTTCTGCGACGGTTACGCCAGCATTATTCGGTTACCCGGCATTCGCTGGGAGATCGAATTCGATTTGGTTGCCCTAGGCATGGGCACGGCGGTCGGTGCGGCATCCTTGGGTGCGTGGCGCGCGGTTGCAAGCGTGATGCGGTTGGCTCCGGCCGAGGCCATGCGACCACCAAGCCCAGCGAGTTATCAGCGTCGCATATTGTCACGCCTGGGTGTGGTTGCGCTGCTGTCAGCGACGGGCCGCATGGCGGCACGTGAGCTTGAGCGGCGCCCGTTGCGTGCGGCGTTTTCCGTCCTCGGGCTAGCGCTGGCAATGTCGCTCATCGTGTTGGGGCACTTCTCGCGCGACACGATTGAGAATCTTGCCGAAGTGCAATTCCGTCGTGCCATGCCGGCCGATGTCACATTTTCATTGTCGCGCGCGCAACCGTTATCAGCGTTGGCGTCGTTTCGCAGTCTGCCGGGGGTTGTGCATGTGGAGGGGGTGCTCAACGTTCCAGTGCGGGTCACGGTGGGCACCAAACAACGCGACCTGCTCGTGCAAGCGCTGCCAGCGACGCGCCGGCTGACGCGCGTGCTCGATCGCAATGCGAACGATGTGACGGTGCCGCCCACCGGCCTACTGTTGTCGAAGATCACGGCGGCACGGTTGGGCTTGCGCGTCGGTGATACGCTTGCGTTGGAACGGCGTGATGGGATTGAAGGTACGCGCGCGGTGGTGATCACGGCGTTGTCAGATCAAATGGTGGGTCGCCTGGCCTACATGGACCTAGCCGCGTTCGCTGAAACGTTTGTGCAAGAGCCGCGGATCAATACGGTGACCGCATCAGTGCGACCGGACATGATTCGCGAGTTGCAGCAGCGGGTAGCGACGATGCCTGGGATTCTGGCGGCCACTGAGTCGCAAGTAAACTTTGATAACTTCGAAGCAACGACCGGCAGTTTCACCACCGTGATGACCACCGTGGTGCTGATGTTTGGCATCGTGATCGCGGTAGGTGTTGTTTACAACAATGGTCGGGTAACATTGTCAGAACGTTCGCGTGAGTTGGCAACCTTGCGCGTGCTCGGCTTCACCTCCGACGAAGTGGCCGGCTCGCTGATTAGCGAGATGGTGATGCATTTGGTGCTCGCCATGCCATTGGCGTACCCGATCGGCACAGCGCTGGCTAACGGCATCATGTCGTCGGTCGACGCTGAGCAGTATCAGCTCAACGCGGTGATCGATTGGCGAACGTGGGCGATGGCGTATTTAGTGGTGGCCGCAGCGAGCGCCGCCACTGCCTTAGGGTTGGCGCGGCGCGTGAAAAAAATTGATCCCGTGATCGCACTCAAGGCGCGTGATTAGATGCGTAGGTGCAGCACCCGCAGGAAAGCAGGCTACTAACATGAAGAAGTGGATTCGTCGGATTGTCTTACTCGTTGCGCTCGTCGCAGCGGGCGTCGCGGTGTATCTCGCCTTGGCGCCGCGCGCGGTCGGGGTCGAAGTTGCGTTGATCGCTGCGGGCGACCTCCGTATTACCGTCGATGAGTTGGGCCGCACGCGGGTGCAAGATCGCTATTCAATATCGGCGCCGTTGGCGGGGCAATTGGCGCGAGTGGAGTTACGGCCCGGCGATGCGGTTACCACCGATACCGTCGTGGCGCGTATCTTGCCGGCGGAATCACCGTTGTTCGATGCGCGAACCAAAGCCGAGCTCGGCACGCGGGTGAACATTGCGCGAGCGGCGTTGTCGCAAGCCAAGGCAGGCACTGAACGCGCAGCAGCGGCGGAAGCGTTTTCACGCAAACAACGCGATGAAGTTGTGAGCTTGGCGGCATCAGCGGCGATCTCAGGCCACGAACGTGAATTGGCGGAACTGGAATTTGCATCGCGGCAAAAAGAGCGCGAAAGCGCCGAGTTTGCAGTGCGCGCGCTGGCCCATCAATTGACGCTTGCCGAGATTTCGGTGGCGCGCACGGTGCGTGGTCCAGGGGCTAGTGAAGAATTGGTGATTCGCTCGCCGCTGGTTGGTCAAGTATTGCGCGTGATGCAGCCCAGCGCTGGGGTCGTGTTGCCCGGCTCAGCAATTTTGGAACTGGGCGATCCAAACGCCCTGGAAGTGGTGGTCGATGTGCTCACCAGTGATGCGGTCGGCGTCGCGCCCGGCATGTCGGTTGCGATCGAGAATTGGGGCGGCGCACCGTTGACCGGGCGGGTGCGGCGCGTCGAGCCAAGTGCATTTACCAAGATTTCGGCGCTCGGCGTTGAGGAGCAGCGCGTCACCGTTATCATCGATCCGGTGGGCCCAGCCGGTTGGAAGGGGCTTGGCGATGGTTGGCGCGTCGAAGCCCGCATCGAGGTGGCGAGTCGAATCGGAGTGTTGCTCGTCCCGGTGTCGGCGGTCGTGTACGACGGCGGTCGTCCAGTGGTCTACGTGGTGCGCGATGGCAAAGCCCATCGGGTCCAGGTCGGGCTGGGTCGGCAAGCCGCACGCGATGCCGAAGTACTTAGCGGACTTGGCGTCGGTGATCGGGTGATCATTCACCCGTCGGATCGAGTGGTCGATGGCATCAAAGTTACGATTCGCGGCACGTAGCGGTGGCACACGCTCAGGCGTCGGTCAGGTATCGGTCAGGTATCGGTCGGCTTCGGCTTGTGGCCCGGTCAGGGGGACGAAGCGCACATCGAGGATGTCTTGTTCGGTAAGCGTGCCGTCGGGAGCTTTCTGGAGCAGCCGCAGCGACATGGCGTCGGCAATGCCGACCGGAATAATGAGGCGGCCGCCGGGCGCTAATTGTTGCAGTAGCGGTGCGGGCACGGCGCTGGCTCCAGCCGACACTACGATGGCATCGAACGGCCCGGCCTCGGGCCAGCCCTGGTACCCGTCACTACAACGCACATGCACATTGGTGTAGCCCAACTGCGTTAGTGTTTTGGCTGCGCGTTTGACCAGCGGCTCGACGATATCAATGCTGTAGACCTCGGCGCAAAGTTGCGCCAACAGGGCGGTTTGGTAGCCGCAGCCAGTGCCAACTTCGAGCACGCGGGCAGTTGGGCTCAGGTGCAGTTGGTCGATCGTCCAGGCGATGAGCGACGGTTGGCTGGTGGTTTGGCCATAGCCAATGTCGAGTGGGCGATCCTCGTCGACAAACGGCAGTTGTGCCGCCTGCAAAAAATCTGCACGCGAGACGTGGGCGACGGCGGTGCGGACGCGGGCGTCCATGATTGCTGTCATCATTGCAGTAACGTGGGGCCGAATCGGCAGCTGTCAAGTAGGCATGCCCGCCTGACCGTGGCGGTTGCGCAGCTTGAACGCTTGCTTCGCCGCGCCGCTGGTTAGCCGTGAGGCGCTTGACGAGCCCGGCTTTGGAGCTGACTATCGCTGCACCGTGACTACCCAATCAACGTCAGCCCAGCCGCTCACTATTAACGGACAACGCCTGTGGGCCTCGCTCATGGAGCTTGCCAAGATCGGCGCAACGCCCAAAGGCGGGGTCTGTCGGTTGGCGCTGACCGAGCTCGACAAACAAGGTCGTGATCTGGTGGTTAGCTGGGCCAAAGCCGCCGGCATGACGGTCACCGTCGATAAAATCGGCAATATTTTTATGCGCCGTGCTGGCAAGAATAATTCGCTGCCGCCAATCGGCACCGGTAGTCATATTGATACTCAGCCGACCGGTGGTAAATTTGATGGCAACTACGGCGTGCTCGCGGGCTTGGAAGTGGTGCGCACCCTCAATGATCACAACATTCAAACCGAAGCACCGATCGAAGTCAGCGTGTGGACCAACGAAGAAGGTTCGCGTTTTGTGCCGGTGATGATGGGCTCGGGAGTTTTCGCCGGCGCGTTCACGCTGGAGCATGCGCATGCAGCCAAAGACATCCATGGCAAATCAGTCAAAGATGAACTGCAAGCCATCGGATATCTCGGCGACGCGGAAGTTGGCAATCATCCGTTTGGCGCTTTTTTTGAAACCCACATTGAACAAGGCCCCGTGCTTGAAGATGCAGATGTGACCATTGGCGTGGTCAGCGGTGTGCTGGGCCTGCGCTGGTACGATTGTGTGGTCACCGGCATGGAAGCCCACGCCGGGCCAACACCGATGGGGCTGCGCAAAGATGCGTTGCAAATTGCCACCAAGATCATGCAAGAGACGGTGGCGATTGCCCACCGGTACCCGCCGTACGGCCGCGGCACCGTCGGTTTTGTGCAGAACTTCCCAAATAGTCGCAACGTGATTCCAGGCAAGGTCAGCTTTTCGATCGATCTGCGCAATGTCGATAACGAACGGCTCGACAAAATGGATGCGGAGATTCGCGCCTTTGTTGCAGCAACGGCGGCAGAGACTGGGTTGAGCATTACGCTCGCTGAGGTTTCGTACTTTAAGCCTTGTCCGTTTGACCCGGCGTGCGTCGCTGCGGTGGCCAAAGGCGCCAAACAGTTTGGCTACTCGTCGATGGAGGTGGTGTCAGGTGCCGGCCACGATGCTGTGTACATGGCCCGGCTTGCGCCAGCAGGGATGGTTTTTATTCCATGCAAAGATGGCATCAGCCACAACGAAATCGAAGACGCCAAACCCGCGCATATCGAGGCTGGCTGCAACGTGTTGATGTACGCCATGCTCGACCGCGCCAAGCGCGGGTGAATTGCCGCTGCCCAAGCGTCAAAGCGCAAAGTTCACGCGCGCTGCAATAATTCGTGATGTGCGGCGTTACAGTAGCATCATGAAAAAATTCGCTGCTGTGCTTGCCAGTTGCACCACGCTGGTCGCGTTGACGGCGGTCGCTCAGGCCACCGAAACCACTACTAACTCCACGCCGGTTACGGTGTTCGACAACGTCTCGATCGTGAATATCGGCGGCGCGGTATTCCTGCGACGCGGTGCAACGACTACCCACTTGGTCCAAGGCGAGTTTGTAACCGCGCCGGTCATCGAGCGCGCCACGCGCAAGATTTCGTTTGCGACCGTGGATTTTTGCGACCGCCCGTTAGCGATCGTTGTCATGAACTTCGATCAACTTAGCGCCCGCCTCGACAACGTCGCAGCGTATCGACTGCATAAGCAGAAAAAGTTTACCGAATCCAAAGCGGCGTTTGCCAAAGCGTTAGCGCTCGACCCCAGCAATCGTACCATCGCGGTAAATCTGGCATCAGCCCAACAATTACTCGGCGAAACGCCGGCCGCACTCAAAACCTTAGCGCCATGGTTGGCCAGTGAGCCAGTAGCGATGTACGCCACGATCGCGGTCGATCCCGAACTGGTGCCGCTGTTGGCCAGCCCTGAGGTGCTCGCGCTCAAAGCCAAGCGGCCTGGCAATGTGGTGGTGACCAAGGCCGGCCTCAAAGGAGGCATCGCATATTCCGCCGAGCGCAACTTGCTTGCGGTCGAGCGTGATGAGTGCAGCTGGGGCCGTGATAGAGACGCTGACTTTGATGCTTGTTCCAAAGAGATCGAAGTGTTCGACGCTGCCACCGGCAAACAAGTGACGGCCGTGCGCTTGGCTTGGTTTGATCGCTCCAACAAAGCCTTGTTTACTCGGCGTATCAAGGCGGCGCAGCTGGCCTTGCGAGATTTTGGTTTTACCTCCGAGGCGTTGGTGCGCGGCAAAAACATCCGCACCGAAGCTGACCAAGACCAAGAAAAATACAGATTCAGCTTTGCATCGTTGAAGGTCGGTGCAGTTGGCAGCGGGGGAACCGCGCGCGTCGTGCGTGGTAATACGGTGGTCGCAGAAGGCATAACCCTCGATCGCTTGACCAGCGTGGCCTGGGTACCAACAGCCAAGGCGTTTGTCATTGCGTCGCTGCGGCCGGGCCGCGAAGGCTGCGAAGACACCGATCCAACGCGCACCACGGTGATGCCTGCCACGCTGAGCAAATAGCGCAGTGCGTCGATAGCTTGGGTCAATTTGGGCCCGGTTGCGACATTATGGTCTGCGCGATGAGTCGGTAGATGGCATAGACTCTGAGCCATGCGAAAACTTCTCTGGTTACTATTAACCCTCGCTGTTGCGCTCAGCGCGTGCCAAGGTGCCGCAAGAACCACGGGCGGCAATGATAGCGGCGTTGGCAACGTCGATAACGACGGCGACGGTTTTACGCCGACCGGAGGTGATTGCAACGACGCGGACCCAGCGGTTTTTCCGGGTGCTGCAGAAGTTTGTACCGACGGTATCGACAACAATTGCGACGGGGCCCCCGACAAAAGCGACTACGCTTGCATGACGCCTTGTGAGCGCGCCACCGCAGACCGCGCGTCGGTAGGTTGCGAATACCTAGCCGTCGACACCAACGCCCTGGGCGGGCCGTATGGCATCACGGTTTCCAACGTCAATGATCAGCCGGTACACGTCAAGGTTGAGGCCCGCGTTGCAGGCGCTTGGCAAGTTGTCGCCAATGGCGAGTTTGATGTTGCGCCGCTGTCGGTGAACACCGTCGTCCCGCCGCGTGCCGCCATGCGCGGTAGTGCCATTTTGGTCGGCAATGCCTTTCGCATTACGGCAACATTGCCGATCATTGCGTACCAGTTTGCGCCCATTGATGGCGCTGGCAGCTTCTTGAGTGATGCGTCGCTGTTACTGCCAATCTCAGCACTCGACACCGTGCACTTAGTGCCGGCATGGCCGTCAGGGATCGCCGACGGGCGGCAAGGCAATCGCCATCCGGCTCACTTGCAAATCGCAGCGCCTGCGGCAGTTTCGGTCACGGTGACGATTCCCGACGGGACCCAAGGCGGCACCTTGCCGGCCATCGCCCCAGGCGGCAGCCAAACTTTCACGCTTGCAGAGGGCGATGTGCTTCAGCTTGATGCACTGGCAGAAAAGAGCCTTGATGGCGCGTACGTTACGTCGACGGGGCCAGTCGCGGTGTTCAGCAGCAACGATTGCGCTGACGTGCCAGCACAACCGGGCGCGTGTTGTTGTGAGCATCTCGAAGAACAGATCTTCGGTTTGCAAACCTGGGGCAAGACTTACACGGCTGCGCAAATGCCGCGTCGCGCGCAAGAGCCTTCGGTGTGGCGTATCTTGGCGCAGCAAGATAACACCACCGTCCAGTTTTCGTTTTCGCCAAACGTTACCGGTCTGCCAGCGTCGGTCACACTCAATGCACGACAACGAGTTGAGTACCTGGTTGCTGGCGGCGCTGGCCCCGGCGACTTTTTTGTAAGCGCGGATAAACCTGTACACGTCAACCAATTCACTGTTGGCAGTGCGCTCGTTGACGGTGTTACAGGTGACCCCGACATGATTCAAGCTGTGCCGGTTGAACAGTTCTTAAATCGCTATGTCATTCTGGCGCCAAGTACCTGGATCAACGACTTCGTCGTGCTCACCCGCACCGCTGGCAAAGCCGTCAGGCTCGACGGTGTTGAGGTTGCCGGGCCCTGGGTTGCGGTCGGTTCATCGGGATTCGAAACTACCGTGGTTAGTGTTGCCGACGGTTCCCACGTGCTGGACGCCGCCGACCGCTTTGGTGTCTCGGTCAGTGGCTATGACTCCTATGACTCGTACTCGTATCCCGGCGGCTTGAATCAAAAAGTTATCAATCCGGTGGAGTAACGTTTTTGTACATCATGGCTGTGGCTACTTGGCTGCGTACTGCTTTGCCAACGCGACGACAACTTTGGTGATGAGTGGGTACGGCATTGGACGATCGAGCGGAAAAGCGAGGTTGCCTTTGGCGTTGCGGTATGGGGCCAGGGCTTTAATGAGCCTTTTATCGTCGAGCACCGGCGGGTAAATGCCGATGTGTTGCTTGAATGCAGCGAAATAGATAAAGCGCTGGTCGTGGCTAAACGCTGGCACGCCGTAGCTGAGGCATTCACGGCTACCGCGCACGCTGCGCTTGATCAGGGTGCGTAGCTTCTTCAGGATCGGCTGAACATCTGCCGCCGCACCGGCGATGTACGCGTCGATGGTGGTAGGCGGTTGCTTGGCTGCTGGTGCCATGTTGGATTTGGTGGCCATGAGGTACGTGCCATTACCAATGCGTCACGCAGTAACGCGTTCATTAGCTATCGCCGCGATTGCTTGCGCTACGCTGCTTAGTCTTGTCATTTGCGTCTGCGCGCAGCACGCCAAAGCAGTGCAAAATCACCGGCTCGGTCGGTTTCAAGAATCGAATCGAACTCGGCGAGCGTCTGTTGGATACGCACGTTGTCGATTGGTGCCTTGCTTGTTAGCAACATTTCGACGTCGGCAATATCTTGCGTGCGGCTCGCGATCATCTTGTACACGAGGAGATCATTGAGTGCGACGACAGGAAGCATAACGCCGAGCACCTTCATTCGCATTGCGTTGCTAGCAGCGAGCCTTTCAAAGTCTTGTAGTGCGAAACTGATATCAACCGGAATTCCCGTTGGTTGATGCTCCATCAAGAGCACTAAGTTTTCGGTTGCAAAAATATTGGCGTCGGCGATTCGTGGACGAAGTTTGAATTTCGCAGCATGTTTGATGAACACCTCGGGTGCGTTTCGTAACGGCGGGACCCAGGCGATATCGATGTCTTGTGTTGTACGTACGTGACCATGCGCTATCACGGCCATGCCACCGATTACCGAATACGGCTGCCCAAGGGAAGCTAGCGCTTCTCTAAGGCTGGTTAGCGCCGCTTCAAAGTCGCTTTTTGCAGCGGCATTTTGCCTGACCGCTTTGCGTACGTTACCCACAATAGGCGAACGCTCTGGGCGTTTCGTTCGTGCTGGTTTCTTTGTGCTTCGTTTTGCAGTGGCCACGCTGCCTCCAATAACTGAGTTGCAATTGCCTGGGCTTTGGCCGGTGGTTGCAGTTTTCGCGTGACCAGCGATACCCGCGCCTGCGCTTGCGTCCATTGCAGCAGCGTTTTGGGATCAAACAGCGCCATACACGCAGCCTAACACGCGGAGTTTGCTACAGCTAGGGACCCCATCTTGTTCAGCCGCGGCCTTGCAGGCTGAGGATCACCGAGCGGTTGCCTTCGTCGTCGGTGGCTTCGCGAATTACCCTGAAGCGACCGGCCGCAAGGAAGTCGTCGAGGCAAACCGCATTGTAATAAATTATCGTAAGGTCACGCGCGCGTCGGTCGATCGATGCGTAGATGTTGGCAATCACGGGACGCATCACGACGGCAGGGAACGGATTGTAAAAATAGAAGTGGGTGTAGTCGTCGAGAGCGGTAAACGTCGCAGCATCGGATACGAAAATGTGGACGCGATCGGATGGCACATGCAGGCGGATGAAGTTGCGGCGCGCAGTCGCCGCGAGCGCTGGTGACAGTTCAACCCCGTCGGTGCTGGCGAAGGGATATTCGGTCATGGTCCGTAGCGCACGGCCTTTGCCGCAGCCATAGTCGAGAATGCGGTCGGTGGTTCGGATGGTCAGACCATCAAGTAGCTGTCGGAGGTGATGATCGTCCGACGGCGAATACTTAACCGAGCGCGCAGCGTCGAGGCCGAGGCTGTCGAGCGACACTGGCTGGGTAAAATCGACGCCGCTGACCCGCTCGCGCCAGGTTGCGACCCGATTTTGCCAGGCAGCTGGAAGGAGGCGGGCGACTTGTTTGCGCAGGACTGAGCGAAGCATCGCGGCACGGTAGCCTAGTTCGACGCAACTGGGAACCTTAACGGGGGCGCAAGCCCGGGTGGTACATATGTGGGAACGTTGGCGAGCGCTTACAAAACGTCAGAAATAGAGAACAACGATTCACACTTGGTGTCGGTGCCGCGAAACCAGTGCTTGCGACGCTGTGCGGCAATGGCACCATCGTTGCAAAAGCCG